>JAGUUJ010000090.1 GCA_020063525.1 Candidatus Omnitrophota bacterium | reverse complement strand
CTATTCGCAGGAATTATCCCGCGTCAAGTACATCAAAGATAAAGCATCATTAGAAGAGGCATTAACCGCACCTTACGCTAAAGTTCGGTTATGTTATATAAATGAACAAGATTTTTCAGGGCTTAATTTATCTGCAAGAGAGAAATACCGAACTATCTTAAAATATAAAAATAAAATAATTATCGTAAGCCCCCGAGAGCCGCCTTTAACTGTTGTGTTACCTTAGCGGTGATTTAATTGAAGAAAGATTTAATAACTAATATTTTAATTTCAATAGCCGCTGTTTTTTTTATATTGTTTTGTGCTGAAATTATAATGCGGTTTTCTTGGGAGATGGGTGGATGGGTAAAACGGCCGATCTATAGAAGAAGTTCTAATCCATACCTACGCTATGAACTTATCCCTGGGGCTAAATCTGGATACATGTCGGTAAATTCTGATGGATTCCGCGGACCAGAATACTCAATAACCAAATCCACTAACACATTTCGCATAATTATGCTTGGTGATTCTGAAACCTTTTCAGTTATGCTTGCGCAAAGCGATGCATTACCCACGCAGTTAGAGAATTTATTAAATCAGAACTCTAGCCTGTTGCGCTATGAGGTCTTTAACTTTGGAGTTGAGGGTTACAATACTTTTCAGGAGCTGGAGCAACTTAAGGCCAAGGGCCTAAAATATAATCCCGATCTTATTATCTTAAATTATGTCTTAAATGACCCTGAGCCAGGGGAGTATTATTTTAAGAAAACCTTTTTTATACGCCATAGCGCATTGGTACGTTATTTTAGTTACCGCATAAAAAAGGCCTTGATAAAAAGGGAAAGGAAGAGATTAAATATTCGTACAGAGATTGATAACTATTACTACTATCATAGCCCCAGGTATTTTATTCCTGTTAAAGAGGCAATGTTGGAGATGGCTGATATTACCGGGGGGCGAGCCAATAAACTCGTAGTGGTTATTTTTCCTGTTTCCAGCATTATGGTAAAAGATTTTAAAGAAAATTATCCTTATCGGCCGTTGCATAAACTTGTAAAGAGCATAAACTCTAGTAACATAATATTTATTGACCTTATAGAAGAATTTAACCGCTTAGGCATGACGCCCCAAGAAGTTTCTATAAATTATGCATATGATGAGAGCCATAAGAATGCTCCTGCGCTTAAAATATCAGCTCAATATATCTACGGGATCCTTAAATCAAATAGAGTTATACCTGAATAATCCCGGATTATTTTATAAAAATAACACGCTTTAATTATAGCCTTTATTTATTCTAATCTACCAGCTTTTATCCAAGCTCCTGTATTGTATCGCCTCTGAGGTGTGTTCTGCAAGGACTAAAACAAGTAGATTTAGCAAAGAAATTCGGAGTTAATGAGATGACGATAGTCAATTGGGAGAATGACAGAACTAAACCCAGAGGACGCCACGCCAAAATGCTTCTAAGGTATTTATTATTAACTCTATAATTCCCCTTAATTATTTAAAAAATTCCTGTTAGATTTTGCCACTTCTTACGTCTATTATATCAGGAGGTGGTAGATATGCTTTCTAAGCTATTTTCAGCTTCAACCTTCGGGACAGAAGCCTATTTATTGGAGATTGAAGTGGATGTTACGCAAGGGCTACCTGCTGTTTCGGTGGTAGGTCTTCCTGATGCGTCAGTTAGGGAAAGTAGAGATAGAGTGAAAAGCGCTATAAAGAATTGTGGATATGAATATCCAACAGGAAGGATAACTGTAAATCTTGCTCCTGCAGATATTAAAAAAGAGGGTTCTTCTTTTGATTTAGCCATTGCCTTAGGAATTCTTGCTTCAAGTAGCCAAATACCTTTAGAAATTTTAAAAGATTTTGTATTCTTGGGAGAGCTGGCTTTGGATGGAAAGATAAGAAGAGTTTGCGGAGTTCTTCCTATTGCTTTATATTTGAGAGGTTCTTCTATTAAAAAACTAATCGGTCCTAAAGAGAATGCCTACGAGGCAGCAGTAATAAAAGAAGTTGATGTTTATCCTATAGAGAGCCTTCGAGAGGTTGTATATCTTCTTTCCAATTTTATAGAAAAGAAACCCTTAAAATTAGAGATAAATGATTTGATAGAGAAGAAGGAATATGATGTTGATTTCTCTGAAGTTAAGGGTCAGTATCTAGCTAAAAGGGCTTTAGAGGTTGCAGCAAGTGGATTTCATAATATTCTCATGATTGGTCCGCCTGGAGCAGGAAAAACTATGCTTGCAAAAAGACTTCCTACTATCTTGCCAGAGATGATTGATGAGGAAATATTTGAAGTTACAAAGATATACAGTATTGCTGGTCTTTTAAACAAAGAAATGCCCTTGATTACAACTCGTGCATTCAGAGCAGTTCACCATACTACTTCTGATATTGCTCTTGTGGGAGGAGGACAAAACCCCAAGCCCGGAGAGGTAAGCTTAGCCCATAATGGAGTTTTGTTTTTGGATGAATTGCCAGAATTTCACCGCGATGCTTTAGAGAGCTTAAGGCAGCCTATTGAGGATGGCAAGGTAACTGTTGCAAGGGCAAGTAGGACTTTAACCTTCTTGAGTAATTTTCTCCTCGTGGCTGCGATGAACCCATGTTACTGCGGCAACTACACATCGTCTTTTAAGGCTTGTAAATGCAGCACTTCTCAGATTCAAAGATACAGAAGCAAGATTTCAGGACCACTCTTAGATAGAATAGATATACATATAGAAGTGCCACAATTAAAATACGAACATTTGGTTGCCAAGAAGGAAGAGGAATCCTCTGGTAAAATTCGTCAAAGAGTTGAGAAAGCAAGAGAGATTCAGCTTAAAAGATTTAAAGACACAGGTATTTATTTTAATTCTCAGATGACTAACAAGATGCTCAAGAAATTCTGTGCATTAGATAATGAAGCAGAAAATTTGTTAAAAATGGCAATTCAAGAATTAAATTTTTCTGCAAGAAGTTATGACAGGATTTTAAAAGTAGCAAGGACTATCGCTGATTTGGATGATTCAGAGGTAATTTGCCCAGAGCATATTTCTGAGGCAGTCCAATATAGAACTTTGGATAAAGAATTATTTTAAAAAACAGAACCTTAAAGAGCCCCTAAAAAAGGCTTGCCCTGTTAGAAATTTTATGCTAAACTACTTCAATATTTCTAACAGGGCTTGCTTTTTAAGCTATTATATATTATATAAGGAAAACTTATGAATGTAAGACAAGCAAAAAATTATAAGATTATCCTAACCGCTCTTTTGGTAGGTATAACTATATTCAGTGTTTTTAAATATGTTGCGGCCCTAAAAGAAAAATATGATTTGTTGAAGAACTTAAGTCAGGTCAAAGGGCAGGT
>JAGUUJ010000122.1 GCA_020063525.1 Candidatus Omnitrophota bacterium | reverse complement strand
TCAAATCGCGGGTCATATAAACCCTGTTTTTCAGGAAAGTGTTTATATTCCATTCCTTATCTCGCTTTAAAGATTCCGCCGGCTCTCAATATATCGGAAGATACTTATTTAGCTCGTACTCAGAGACCTGGATACGGTAATCGTCCCACTCTTTCTTTTTAATCTCAATAAATCTGGGGAATATGTGTTCTCCTAAAATCTTTTTTACCAACGCGCTATCTTCTGCGAGCGCTATGGCATTCCCAAGGCTATCGGGCAGAGTTTCTATTCCTTTTTCTTTTCTTTCCGCATCTGTTAAGTGATACAGATTTTTTTCCATAGGAGCTGGCACTTTATATTTTTTCTCGATTCCTTCTAGGCCTGCATGAAGCATTGCTGCAAAGGTTAAATAAGGATTGCATGCTGGATCACAGGCTCTAAATTCACAGCGCGTCGCCTTCTCTTGGCCCGGGTGATAGTATGGTACTCTGATGAGCGCGCTTCTATTTCTGCGGCTCCAGGCAATATATACCGGCGCCTCATAGCCCGGAACTAACCTTTTGTAAGAATTTACGGTCTGGGCAAAGATTAAACTAATCTCTTTTGCATGTTTTAAAAGCCCTGCGATATAGTGACGCGCAACTTCCGAAAGATTATCTTTGGATTTGGCATCAAAAAATGTATTCTTATCGCCAATAAAAAGCGACTGATGTGTATGCATACCAGAACCATTCTGGCCGAATATGGGTTTGGGCATAAAGGTGGCATATACACCGAATTTACTGGCAATCTCTTTAACTACAACCCTATAAGTAATAACACTATCAGCCATCTGTAAAGCATCCTTATAGCACATATCCACCTCATGCTGAGAAGGTGCAACTTCGTGATGGGAATATTCGATTTGTACACCCATCTGCTCCAAGGCTAAAATTGTCTCCCGTCTTAAGTCGCTGGCCACGTCTAAGGTAGTTAGATCAAAATAACCTCCTTTGTCCAGTATTTCTGTAGCCTGGTCGCTTTTAAAATAAAAATATTCGAGCTCCGGTCCTAGATAATAATGATCAAATCCCATCTTTTTCGCACGCTCAAGAGCTTTCTTTAAAACATAGCGCGGGTCTCCCTCATAAGGAGTCTTATCAGGGTTTAAGATATTACAAATCATCCTCGCTACTGCCTTTTCTTTTGGCCTCCAAGGAACCATTGTAAAGGTATCTGGATCAGGCATAGCAATCATATCGGACTCTTCTATATCCTGGTAACCGGTAATGGATGAACCGTCAAAACCCATACCTCTTTCTAATGCGCCCTTTAACTCAGTGTCGGTTATGGCAAAGCTTTTTACCTGCCCTAATACGTCGGTAAACCATAGCCTGATAAACTTCACATCCTTATCCTTTACCAGTTTTAAAATATCCTCTTTCGTCCTCTTTGTCACTTTATTCTCCTTTCAATGAGCAGACGACTTACGGAGTGTAAACGACGTAAGTCGTAGGCCGCAGGCCGTCTGGGAATTGACGCCGAAACCAAACATGTTAAGTATTTGGCGAAGGCGGATAATTAATAATTTCATTCTTTTTTATCCTATCGCTACCTCTCCTGTTTCTCCTGTTCTAATCCTGATTACATCCCGGACATCCAAAACAAATATCTTGCCATCACCTATCTCGCCGGTTTTGGCGCTGGCAATTATAACTTTAATAATCCTCTGCAAGTCGTTATCTTTAACCACCGCTTCTATTTTTATCTTCGGTAGCAACTCCAGCTTGTATCTTTCTCCCCTCCACTGCTGAACCATGCCTTTTTGTTTCCCGTGGCCCTCAATTTCGCTTATCATAAGTCCGGTGCAGCCTTCCTCCTGCAATGCCTTGCGTACCTCATCGAGCTTCTCAGGACGGATTATGGCTTCTATCTTCTTCATCGCTTCCCTCCGTTATCTTTCACTCCAAGAAAGGAAAAGGCGGGTTTCTTGCTCAAAAACTCCGGATACGCTGAATTACCATGCTCTCCAATATCCAATCCTTCGATTTCTTCTTGAAGCGTTACCCTCAAACCCATTACTGCCTTAATAATAGCCCAGGTGATTAACGAAGAAAAAAAGGCAAAACCAGCAACGCCTGCTACGCCGCTTAACTGCGCTAAAAGCAGGGTTATGCCACCTCCATAAAAAAGACCGTTACCTGTTGTGGTACCAGTGATTTTATCCACTGCAAATAAACCGACTGCAAGCGTCCCGAAGATACCGTTTACCAGATGAACCGAAAGCGCTCCTACCGGATCATCGATTTTTAGTTTATCAAATCCGATTACGGCTAAGACCACCAATACTCCAGCAGCTAGCCCGATAATAATTGAGGCCCCGATTGTTACAAACGCACAGGACGCAGTAATTGCCACTAAACCGGCAAGACAACCGTTTAAGGTCATTCCTAAGTCAGGCTTTCCTAAAAGAAACCATGAGAGTATCGTGGAACTCATAATGGCTGCTGCAGCTGCCGTATTCGTGGTCACTGCTACGTGGCTAATCGCTATCGGATCTGCGGTCATGGTTGAGCCGGGATTAAAACCAAACCAGCCAAACCATAATACAAAAGTACCGATGGTAGCCAGTGAAAGGTTATGCCCCGGGATAGGGTTAATTTTCCCGTTGTCATACTTGCCAAACCTTGGACCAAGTAGTAAAACTCCAGCTAAGGCCGCCCATCCGCCTACAGAATGCACTACGGTTGAGCCGGCAAAATCAAACATACCCTTTTTAGCTAACCACCCGCCTCCCCACACCCAATGGCCAACAATAGGATATATGAACATGGTCATAAAAAATGAAAAGACAATAAAAGAAACATACTTTATTCTTTCTGCTACCGCTCCGGAAACAATGGTTGCCGCAGTTCCGGCAAAGACCAGTTGAAAGAAAAACTTGGCAAATAGAGGTACTCCTGCCCAGGAAATTGCCGAATACACTCCCTTATACGCTTCATGCGTTGCCGGGGAATTATCCATACCGCTTAAAAAAAACAAACCTCTCAAACCTACGAATGGATTCCCGTCCCCAAACATAAGACCCCACCCCAAAAGAAGAAACCCCAGCGAAGAAACTGCGAATACAATAAAATTCTTTGAGAGAATATTCACGCAGTTCTTTGTCCGGGCAAATCCCGATTCAACCGCTGCAAAACCAAGATTCATGAAAAATACCATTTTTGCGGTAATTAAAACCCAAATGGTATCCACTATTACCTTTGACAGCTCCATATGTTCAAGCCTCCTTATCTTATACTGTTTATCCTTCGCTGGCAGAAAGTTATAGCAAACTGCTCGAGATCTTTTTTCCGGAAAGCATTAGTCGGAAAAAAGAAGGCGTCCATTTTCCGTCATCGGAATTACGGACGCCTTAGTCCTTATGTTTATCTACTTAGTATTTATACTTTATTCGCTTTCGTTCGCTACTTCGCGAGAGACAACCCTCTTTGTCTTTGCTTGTTTAAAGCTTTTTGGCACATTGCTGCCACTAGAAAATTCTTCGCATTGCCATACTGGCGGATTCTTAATGAAGTTACAAGTTTCAAACTCTACGCAGGTACTGCATAATCCTTTCCTTTCCATGGCTACCTCCCTACTGCTGCCCGTATTTTCCTATAATTAAAATTATTCGCTCGCTTAATGGTATTTTTACCATCAAGAATTGCCTCGGCCTCTTTGCGATAGGCATCCATAACATAAGGTATGCCTGAAACTTTAGCCGCCTCTTCAGTTAAACACATAAGATCGCTACGGGAAATTGCGCTTAACCTAAAGTTTCTGCTTCCCGCCATCAACTGCTGAAGTCCAACTTTGAGCTTCTGAACAAAAGAATAAACCCCCATAGCCCCTAGTGATATATCTTTAATATCTTCACCGTATTCCTCAGCTAACTCCTCGTAACAGACAAAAATCTCTTTCTCGGTTTTGCCATATTCTGATACTGTAACAGGAAGGTTGCCTTCTTTAATCCATTTAGCGATGTTATTGCCTACCATGCCCGGAATCATCAGTGCCCTTCCCATACATACTGCCTTAACATAGGGGACACCCATAGCTATCGCCTTGAAAATATGGTCTTCGTTAGAAAAACCTCCGGCGATGGCTATATCCGGAACACGTATACCTTTTTTGGTTAACTTCTGACAGAACTCATAGGTAAGCGCCTCCAGATAAAAGGTAGGTATTCCCCACTCTTCCATCATCCTCCAGGGGCTCATCCCTGTACCACCTGGAGCACCGTCTATGGTCAAAAGGTCGATATGCGCCATTGCCGAATATTTAATCGCCATAGCTAGTTCGCGCATAGAATAGGCACCGGTTTTTAAGGTGATACGCTTAAAACCGAGTTCTCTTAAGCGTACAACCTCAGCTAAAAATGTCTCTTCGGAAACAAAACCTAATCGGGAATGACGTTCAAACTCTTTTATCGCACCATCTTTAAAAGCCTTTTGAACTGCCTCTAAAGAAGGATCTGGCGTAACTATATATCCGCGTTTTTTAAGCTCAAGCGCCCTATCCAAGCTTCTTACCTTTATCTCCCCGCCAATACACTTGGCTCCTTGTCCCCATTTCAACTCTATAGTCTCAAGATTATGTTTCTTTCTTACATACTCAGCTACACCCAAACGTGTATCCTCTACATTCATCTGCACCAGTATCTCTCCATAACCCTCATGGAATCTCTTATAAATCTCTATGCGCCGGTCCATATCCGGTGAATTTTTGATTTTGCCTTTGCTATCAAGTTCTAATCCGGGGTCAATACCGCAGACATTTTCTCCGCAAATAAGAGTAATGCCTGATATGGCAGCCCCTACAGCAAAATGCTCCCAATTTTTTCGGGCAATCTCTGTTGAACCCAGAGCTCCCGTAAAAATAGGAACCTTCATTTTTACTTTAGAATTCCAACCATACTCGGTTTCTGTATTCACATCAGGGAATCTTGTATTATCCGGATTGCCTTCGGCTTCCTCGGGCAGTCCCTTTGCACCTTGTGCGTATCCTTGAATATTAAGATGCGAATAATCTACCGGATAATTCTTATCTCCCCCGGCAGTAATCTCACCGAAAGCGCCGGGATAAATTACCTCGCGACTTCTAAATGAGGCTTTAAAGATTTCACAATTACCTTTACACCCATCAACACAGCGAGAACAAATACCCGAACCCGGCACTACATTTTTTGACCGGTTAAACGTCCC
>JAGUUJ010000035.1 GCA_020063525.1 Candidatus Omnitrophota bacterium | reverse complement strand
TACGGAAAAAATTGGAACGAACCGCCGCCTGCTGGACAGAAAACTGATTTTTGATTTTGCCCGCCCTTTTGATTTAATCCCAAAATATAAGGAAATATGCAAGCGAAGCCCCGCCTGCGGCGGGGCGAGCGAGCCAACAAACTGCCCGCAAAATTCGCAATGTTTAGATTGGTCGGGGCGACAGGATTTGAACCTGTGACCTCTTGGTCCCGAACCAAGCGCTCTAGCCAAACTGAGCCACGCCCCGTTAATCTTTTTGCCTCCGTGGCGAAATCCTACAACGCTTTAGTGTAGGATGAGCCACGCCTCGTTTTTCAATCTATTACTTGTCGGAAAAACGGTACCCTTATATTATATCGAATTAGTATAACAAAAATTAATGAGATTGGCAATAATTAGAAGTTAACATAATGTGAGGATTTGTATTGTTTAAATGCTAGCGTTGGCTCTTTTGGTGAGGATATCGAATTCAATATTGACTTTATCCGAGGGGCCCTTAAAACCTAAGGTGGTATTTTTAAGGGTGTGGGGGATTATATAAACGGTAAATGTATTTGATCTTTTATCTACAATAGTTAAGCTGATGCCATCAACAGCTATAGAGCCCTGAAGTAAAACATAATGCATAAATTTGGTGGGTATAGCTATTTCAAAACACAAATTATCGTTTATATAATTTTTGCGCCGAATAATACCGGTTGAGTCAATATGGCCAGTAACAAAATGGCCGGAGAGCCTGTCTCCTATCTTTAAGGCGCGTTCCAGATTTACCTTATCCTTTATCTTTAACGTCCTCAGATTAGTGACGTTAAAGGTCTGGGGCATAACCTCAAAACTTAAAACCCCTGATTTGTTTTCTATCAAGGTTAAACAAGTACCGTTTACAGAAATGCTGTCATCTATAAAGACACCCTCCAGTATCTTTTTTGCTTGGATTTCAAATAAAGTAACATTACCCCGTTTAGATATCTTCTTTAATTCACCTAATTCTTCAATTATGCCAGTAAACATAGCTATTTTTTAGGGACAGCCCCCTTTAAACTGTTTCGTTATAGCTCTGACGGGAACAGTCCCTATACAGGTTTCACGTATCCTTCTACCAGAAAGTCTTCACCTATTCTTCTTAATTCAACTCCCTTTAACTTAACTGCCTTATCTATACGGGCGATACCTCTACCCATAACCGAGCTAATCGCCTCTTTACCGCCGATAATCTTTGGGCCAATAAAGAATAATACCTTATCTACAAGCCCTTCATCAAAGAGCCCGCCTATCAATGTTCCTCCGCCTTCAACAAGAATATTAGTTATTTCCAGCTGCGCTAACTTTTTCATCATATCTTTTAGATTTATCTGGCCTGTCTTTTCTTTTACCTCTAGAATCTTTGCTTTCTGAGCCAGTATTTTTTTATTCTCGGTCTCCTGACCCATCTTGACCGGTAAAGTAACAATTATCACAGAACTTTTGTGAGAAAATACGCTTGCTTCCTGGTGGATACTTAATTGGCTATCTACTACAATTTTTATGGGTTGTTTCTTGGAAAACCAGGCATCAAGCTTTGGGTTATCTCTCAATATCGTATTCACACCGACCATAATCGCATCGTAGTTTGAGCGCAGGCGGTGCGCATAAGCGCGCGACCTGTCGGAAGTTATCCATTTAGAATCGCCGGTTCGAGTGGCAATCTTACCATCTAAAGACTGCCCTACTTTAACCGCAACAAAGGGAATTTTGCGGGTAATATATTTTATAAAAGCTTCATTTAATTTCCTTAATTTTTCTTCTAAGAATCCAACCTCAACTTTTATCTTCTCCTGCCTAAGTATCTGGATACCTTTTCCGTTATTAAGGGGATTTGGATCGATCATGCCCACAATAATTTTTTTTATTCCGCTTTTAATTATTTTATCTACACAAGGAGGGGTTCTGCCAAAATGCGTACAGGGTTCCAGGGTTACGTATAAAGTTGCACCGTTTGCTTTTACGCCTGCATCATCCAAAGCTATGGCTTCTGCATGAGGCAGACCCGCTTTCTCATGATATCCGCGGCCTACAATTCGGCCGTTTTTGACGACTAAAGCCCCTACCACAGGATTCGGCGAAGTCCTGCCTTTTCCTTTTAAGGATAGCCTAAAGGCTAAATCCATAAAATATTCGTGGTTTCTTATCATATATTTAAATCTTAAGTTGCGCTTCTTTTAACTTCTCCACCAGCTCATATGGAATTTTAACTGAACCTATCTTAACTTCGGTTTTAGCATTACCATGACAATCTGAGCCTCCGGTAACCAATAAATTGTGCTTTTTGGCTAAACCCAGATAAAAATTAACCATCGCCTGAGTATGTTCAGAATAATATACCTCTAAGCCCATGAGGCCGTGAGCAACAAATTTAGGAATTAATTCATCGTTATTGAGAGTATAGGGATGAGCCAGGACAGGAATGCCGCCTACTTCCTTGATTAGCTTTATGGCCTCGGACGGTGAGAATCTAAAATTGCAGACATAGGCAGGGCATTTATCGCCGATATATTTTCGGAAGGCCTCTGCCGTAGAACTAATCAAACCCGCACTGACCATTGCCCTGGCAACGTGCAGCCTTCCTACTGTGCCACCTCTGGCAAGAGCAAATACGGACTCAGCCTCAAGCATCACATCCATATTTTTCAGCTTATCCACTATTTTATAGATACGTTCAATACGATTTTCTTTCAAAACCTCTAACTTATCTATAAAGTTTTCCCTTTTATAATCAATTAAATATCCCAGGATATGCACTTCCAAGCCGTCGTATTCGGCAGATAGTTCTATGCCTGCTAAGACTTCGATATTTTTTATCTTAGCTATTTTTATCGCAGGTTCTATTCCCAAAACGGTATCATGGTCAACAACCGCAATTGCGGACAGGCCGCTCCTTACGCTCTCCGAAATAAGCTCTTGGGGTGTGTATGTACCATCTGAGAATATGGTGTGTAAATGCAGGTCGGCAAATTTCATTTGTCCTTTTCTAAATTTATCTTATCCAGTATGCCATTGACAAATTTACTCGCTTCTAAACTCGAATATTTCTTGGCTAATTCCACTGCCTCATTAATAGATACTTTAAAAGGAATATCTTCGCGAAAAATAAGCTCAAAACACCCCATTCGTAAAATATTTCTATCCACCACTGCCATACGCTTGAGTTGCCAGTTGGTTGCGTATTGAGCGATCTTTGCATCAATTACCTCTAGATTTTCAGTTACGCCTTTAACTAATTCATCGGTAAATTTTTTTATCTCTTCTTCTATATTCTCTTCGCTATGCGCGGCCCAAAAATTATTCAGCGAGACATCATAACTATCATGTGTAATATCTGTCTGATAAAGCACCTGCAAAGCAAATTCTCTTGCCTTGGTACGTTTACGCATCACTCGTTTTGCTCGTTTAGTTCGTTTTGCTCGTTAACAAAAACTGGCTTAACGGGCATAACGATCCTAACGGAATTAACGAAACTTGTTATTTTAGTTGCGTTAATAGATTAACCATTTCAATAGCAGATAATGCAGCGTCTCTGCCTTTGTTCCCTTCTTTTGTGCCAGCGCGCTCTATTGCCTGTTCAATAGTATCCGCAGTAATAATACCAAAGATTACGGGCAGGCCCGTATCTAATGAAACTTTGGCTATACCCTTGGCTACTTCTGAGGCGATATATTCAAAATGCGGCGTCGAGCCCCGGATAATTGTACCTAAACAGATCAATGCATCATATGATTTTGATTTCGCCAATCTTTGCGCAAGCAGGGGAACCTCAAATGCTCCGGGAACCCAGGTGATTGACAAATCTTCGTTATTGGCTCCGTGCCTGGTTAACATATCCAAGCAACCACTAACTAATTCTTTGGTAATAAAATCGTTAAAACGCGAGGCAATGATACCAAACTTCTTACCCTTGGCAATTAAGTTACCTTCTATTGTCCTTACCATTTTTCCTCCTTTAATGAGCACACAACTTATGCGCTCACTTAATCTATATTCAAATTATGGCCCAGTTTTTCTTTTTTGGTCTTGAGATAATTGTAATTCAAAGGATTAGGTGCAATCTCTAAAGGAACGCGCTCAATAACCACAAGGCCATAGCCCTCTAAACCTACAATCTTACGGGGATTATTTGTCAGGAGTCTAATGTTCTTGAGACCTAAGTCTACAAGAACTTGTGCGCCTATCCCGTAATCTCTAAGGTCTGCTTTATATCCTAATGCCTCATTTGCCTCTACTGTATCAAGACCCTTATCTTGCAAGCTATAGGCCTTGATTTTATCTACAAGCCCAATACCGCGGCCCTCTTGGCTCATATAAAGGATAACGCCTTTCTTTTCCTTACCGATAATCTCCGTCGCTATCTTCAATTGCCTTCCGCAATCACAACGCAGAGAGCCAAACACATCACCGGTTAGACACTCAGAATGCACCCGGACAAACGTTGCCGTATTATCTAATTCACCCATAGTAAGCGCAATATGAAACTGGTTATTAATCAGATCCCGATACAATATTAACTTGTAAGTGCCGTATTCTGTAGGGATAATAGTCTGCGAAACCCGCTCAATTAATTTTTCGAAACGCCTACGGTATTGAATAAGGTCGGCAATAGAACAGATCTTTAGGCTATATTGTTGGGCAAATTCCAGTAACTGGGGGAGTCTGGCCATCTGACCATTGTCATTCATAATTTCGCATATTACGCCTGCGGGATAAAGACCGGTCAATCTCATAAAATCTATGGTTGCCTCAGTATGGCCTGCCCTGACTAAAACTCCGCCCTTAAGTGCCTTCAAAGGAAAAATATGACCCGGCCTAATTAAATCTTCAGGCCTGGTTTGGGGATTTATAAGAACTTCTATGGTGCGAGCTCGGTCATAAGCAGAAATTCCCGTGGTTATACCTTTGGCAGCATCTACTGAAATCATCCAGGCAGTAGAAAAAGGATCTTTTCTATTATATAGCTCTTTGCCTTCTAGCATTGGCTGTAAAGCTAATTCCTTCAATCTCTCTTCTTCCATAGGCACACAGATGAGCCCTCGGCCGTTCTTCGCCATAAAATTTATATCATCGGGCAAAACATTAGACGCGGCCATTACCAGGTCGCCTTCATTTTCGCGATCTTCGTCATCCACGACAATGACCATCCTGCCACCTTTTAAGTCATCCAACATTTCTGGGATTGTATTGAACATATTTTAATCTGTGTAATCTGTGTTAATAAAAAACCCGAAGATAATCTTCGGGTAAGAAATTGATAATCTTCTTCCTTCTAGACTTTAACTATTGGCTCAAGGATTGCACTTGATCTGCTCCAAAAACCGGAGCTCGTAGGCTTTACTACCAGTTGGGAATTACGCCCTTTCCCGAAGATTAACGTAAATGTATTATAACAAAAAAACTTATCTTGTCAATATATTTAAAACCGTTATAATATTATTAATGGTGGAACATGTTGTAAGTCAGATACATAACCTCTTGATAAAAAAGAAAAAATCTATCGCGGTAGCTGAATCCTGCACCGGCGGACTCCTCTCTAACTTTCTTACCCAAATACCCGGCAGTTCTAAATACTTTATCTTAGGAATGGTTGTTTATAGTAACAAGGCAAAAGAAAATATTTTAAAGATACCCGCAAATATTATTGCCAAAAGAGGCGCGGTCTCAAAAAATGTAGCTGAACTCCTGGCAAAATCAGTAAGATTAATAGCTAAGGCAGATTCTGGCATTGGCATAACAGGGATTGCCGGGCCTGGCGGCGGCTCAAAAGAAAAACCCGTGGGCACGGTATTTATCGCTATTGATACAAAAAATAAGAAAATCTGCAAGAAATTTAACTTTAGCGGCAACCGAGCCATTATAAGAAAAAAAGCAGTTTTTAAGAGTCTAGAATTATTAAAAAGGATGCTTAAGATATGAGGACATTTATTGCGATTGAGTTACCCAGCGAAATAAAAAATTCTTTAAGCCATCTTCAAGAACAACTAAGGAACGCAGGAGCAGATGTTAAATGGGTTGAGCCGAATAACATACATTTAACTTTAAAGTTCCTGGGTGAAATTGACGATAAAAAAATAGAGAAGATTACTAAAATTATCTTTGACATAGCCAGAGAAAAAAATAAATTTCAGATGCATATTTCTTCTCTGGGGGCATTCCCAAAAATAGATTTTCCCCGCGTAATCTGGGTAGGCGTTGATACAGGAGATAAAGAGACCAAAGGCATAGCCGATGAATTAGAAGAAAAAATCGCCAAAATCGGCATTCCCAAAGAAGACAGGCCGTTTTCTTCGCATATAACTATCGGCAGAACAAGATCTTCTTTAAATCGGGAAAAGTTGGTTCAGGATTTGAAGAATAAAGCTGAATTAGGCGGGGAAAAGTTAGAATTTTATGTTACTAAGATTACTTTATTTAAAAGCACGCTCACCCCACACGGCCCTATCTACGAAGTCTTAAAGGAAACTAATCTTAAAGCTACTTGAAGAATAATATTCGTGTAAAGGCCGGCAACAATATCATCGCTCATTATGCCTATACTACCGGTTAAACTCTGCAGTCTATCTAAAGGGAAAGGTTTTAAAGCGTCTAAGATACGGAATAAAATAAAGGCCAGAATTACTAATTTTATATCGTAAGGTATAAATATAAGGCTTAATAGCATACCGGAAACCTCATCTATCACAATACATCCTGCGTCTTTCTTATTAAATATCTTCTCCGCCCTACCGGACAATAAAAATCCTAAGGCTATCAAAGTTAGAGTTAATAATATATATATAAAATTATTGTCTTTGACGAAATAAAATAGAAATATAGCGGCTATACTGGCAAATGTCCCGGGTATAAATGGCAGATACCCTGCATAAAAAAATGTCGTTATTGTCTTGATAATAAAATTGAATATATTCATCCCGTTAGAAATAAATCCCGATAGAAATACAAATTTCTAACGGGATTCACGATAAAAAAGAAGGGTTAGAGTTTAGTAATTACTTTACGGTTCTCCCAAAGATAGTAGAGGCCTGAATAAAGAGTAAGCCCGACAGTGAGTAGCATAAGAACATACACACTATTGCGGAAGAACCTTTCCCAGGCAGGATTCCAGGTGAAAAATGCCTTCATGACTTCCTTTAAAACAATAAATCCTAATATATAGAATATCACTGCCATCTGAGATACTGTCTTATGTTTTCCTGCTTTGGCTGCTGATAATACCTTTCCTTTATTAAGCGCAAATAGGCGTAATGATGTAATTAATATTTCACGCGATACAATAATTACAAACATCCAGGCATCGATTAATTGCATCTGGACAAAAGCAGTGAATGCTGCCAATACTAAAATCTTGTCTGCAATCGGGTCCATGAGTTTTCCGAAATCAGTAACCATATTTTTCTTATGCGCAATTCTGCCGTCAAAAAAGTCCGATAGAGCTGCGAAGATAAAAATCGCCAAACTTAAGACTTTTGCCCACAGCCCGTGGCAAAACAGGAAGAACATAAATACAAAAGTAAGAACAATTCTTAATAGCGTTAATCTGTTAGCGATATTCACCCCGCTCTTCCTTTCCTATTCACACCCCACTCTTCCTTGTATTACTCTTACTAATACTTTAGGAAGGGCGGGGTTCATGGCAATGTCTTACCCACTAAATCGTATTCTAAGGTATCGGTGATTTCTACTTTTACAAAGTCACCGGCGTTTAGTGCTTTCTTAGAATCTACATAAATCTGGCCATCCACTTCAGGGGCATCATATTGGCTGCGGCCTAAGTAAACGCCACCCCTGCGTATAAGGGCAGGATAAGCATCTTCTTCTTTTTCATCTATTAAGACATCAATGGTCTTTCCGAGGAAATTTTTATTCACGCCCCGTGAGATATTTTGCTGTTGTATCATAAGAGTGTCAAAACGCTCCATTTTTATTTTTTCAGGAATCTGATTTTCAAAATTATATGCCTGCGTACCCTCTTCCCGGGAATAAATAAACGCACCCAGCCTCTCAAACCTTACGTCCCCGATAAAACCCAATAATTCCTTAAAATCCTTTTCTGTTTCTGAAGGGAATCCCACTATAACTGAAGTGCGTATTGCTATGTGGGGAATCTTTTTTCTAATTTTATCAATGAGCCTTAAGATATCCTCTTTGGTCGTCTGCCTGTGCATTAAATTTAATATACGGTCATTTATGTGCTGCAAGGGTAAATCGATGTATTTGCAAACCTTAGGCTCATTTTTAATCAAATCTAATAATTCATCGCTGATACGGCTGGGATACAGATAAAGGAGCCTTAACCAGCCGATATTTGGGCTCATCTTTATTATCTTCTTTAAGAGGCCGGGTAATCTTGTGCTTGCGTATGAATCCAGGCCGTAACCCGTGATATCCTGGCCGATAATATTCACCTCCGAGACTTTATCCTTATCGAATCTTTCTATTTTAGCAAGTATGGAATCTATATCGAGGCTGGTGAATCTTCCTTTAATCTTGGGAATAATACAATAACTGCAATTGTTTATACAGCCTTCGCAGATTTTTACATACGCATAATGTTTGGGAGTAAGAGGAAACGTCGCCAGATTATGATTTAAAGAAATTTTTCCCACAAAGGCGTCGACCTCTGGCAGCTCCTTATGTAATTTATCTTTATAACGTTGTGCAAGGCAACCATAAACAATGAGCTTCTTAAGTTTGCCTTTTCTTTTTAAATCAATTAAATCCAATATGGCATCTATTGATTCGGCCTTGGCATCTTCTATGAAGCAGCAGGTATTCACTATTGCCGCATCTGCCTTATCTATATCTACAATAGGATATCCTCTCAAGGCTAATCCGCCCAAAATACTTTCTGAATCCACTAAGTTTCTCGGGCAGCCCAAACTTAAAATTCCGATCTTATATTTACCCCGCTCTTGCACGCAAGGGCGGGGTTTATCTTTCTCTCTCATCGCTTTATGGTTAAACCTTCTTTTGTAATCAATATGTTCTTAATTGCCTGGCCTCTTCTGCCCAGGCCCGATATGCGCTTACCATTCACTTCCAATTCTACAACTCCGGCATTCCCTAAAGAGAGCTCTATTTTATCTTTTGCCTGCCAGCTTTCGGATCTGCCTTTCTTTAAGACAGTTTGAAAAATAACCCGGCCATCGGCTTTTAGCTGTATAAAGCAATTTTCTTTGGCGTGTATATCTAAGGTTATTATTTTTACTGCAGGCGAATTCTGTAATTTACTTATGGGAACCCTATTGCCTATCTTGGATGAAGCAACGATAGGTAGTTCAGTTTTTCTGGACAGGCGGCTTGATTTAGAAGAGATAAATTTACCTAAATTAAATAAACCAATGATAAATATAAGTATCAAGGCAACCGTAACTATTGTCTTTGGTCTTATATGCAGAGCTTTCATAGAGAAGAGTTTTAATGAAAGTATTTTAAACGATGACGCGGGTTTTTCTTGTAAATCCGATACGTAGATAATTTTAGCTTTAGGTTCTTTATAATCAGGTATGTAATCCCGCGGGTCAACGCCTAAAAATTTACAGTAGATTTTTAAGAATCCCTTTATATACACGGGACTAAAATTTATGAGACTATCCTCTTCTATAGCCTTAAGTATATTTAAGTGAATTTTCGTCTTCTTGTGTACTTCTTCAAGGCTTAAGCCCTTTTGTAAACGCAGGTTTTTAAGTTTGGTTCCGGCTGATTCCATCACTCTTGGCGCACCTTTGGCATTATCTCATTCTGGAGCCAGGCTTCTCTATCAATTAAGATTTTACGCGGCTTGCTTCCTTCAAAAGGACCGATAATGCCTTCCTGTTCCATCATATCAATAATACGGGCAGCGCGCGTATAACCCAGGCGCAGACGCCTCTGCAATATTGATACTGACGCCTGGCCGCTCTCCATGATGACCTTGACTGCCTGCTCATAAAATTCGTCTTTTTGTCCGTTTATAAAAGAAGATTTTTGCTGTTCTTTCAAGATCTCTTCATCGTAAAACGGCTGCGCTTGAGACTTGATAAAATCTACTATTCTTTCGATCTCGTTATCATTAATCAGCGACCCTTGAGCGCGGATTAATTTTGACTCTCCCGGACGCAAAAATAGCATATCGCCTCTGCCTAAGAGTTTATCCGCTCCGTTCATATCCAGGACTGTGCGCGAATCCACTTTAGAGGCCACCTTAAAAGATATGCGTGCAGGAAAATTTGCCTTAATCACCCCTGTAATCACATCTACCGAAGGCCTTTGCGTAGCTAAAAGTAAATGTATACCTACTGCACGGGAAAGCTGCGCCAATCGGGTTATCGCATTCTCAATCTGATCACGCGCCACAGTCATCAAATCAGCGAGTTCATCGATAATAACCACGATATAAGGAAGCTTTTCTTGTCTTTGGTTATAAGCCTCAATATTCCTTACGCCTATTTTTGCTAAAAGCTGATAACGCCCCTCCATTTCATTTACTACCCAGTTAAGGGCAACCGATGCTTTTCTGGCATCTGTCACCACAGGGCACAAAAGATGCGCTAACCCGTTAAAGGGAGCTAATTCTACCATCTTAGGGTCAACCATTAAAAACTTCAGTTCGTTCGGCGTTGCCTTAAAAAGCATGGATAAAATTAAACAGTTCATGCATACCGTTTTACCTGAGCCAGTGGTCCCGGCAATTAAAAGATGGGGCATCTCACCTAAATCTGCCATCACCGGCTGGCCGGCAATGTCCTTACCCAAAGCAAGGGTTAATTTTGACTCTGACTTTTGGAATTCTGAGGATGACAGTACCTCTTTTAAATAGACAAAACTGCTCTGCGTGTTAGGGACCTCTACTCCTACCCTGCCCTTTCCCGGTATAGGCGCCACAATTCTTACTGACTGCGCTTTCATTGTCAGGGCTATATCATCGCTTAAAGCCACAATGCGATTCAATTTTACTCCCGGTGCAGGCTCGAGTTCATATCGTGTAATTATCGGCCCGCGTTCAATATCTGTAACTTTAACCGAAATGCCAAAATCATCTAAGGTATCTTCCAGAATACGTGCATTAGCAGTGAGGTCTTCCTTAATTTGCCTGGCCTCAAGCGGAGGAGGAGATTCTAATAAATCAAGCGGGGGTAAATGGTAATCGCCGATTTTTACTTCTTGCGGCTTTACTTTTGTTTCCGAAACCGCAAGCTTTGTTTTTATTTCAATCTTAGGCCTAGAAGGCAGTATTGGCTTACTGGCAGATTCGGGTATCCTGGGTAAGGCTCCTGATACCAGAGATTCTCTGGGCTCTTTTCTTTCAGTGAATACTGGTTTTATCACCGCGGGCTTGGGTCTAATTCTAAAACTAAAGATGGGTTTGAGTATAGAGTTAGTTCTATTTATAATATTTAAAAACAAAGAGGAAATTAAAATTTCAGTAACCAATGCCAGCGATAAGATAATAAAAGTAACAAAGATAATAAATCCGCCTAATCGGCTAAAATACGAGGTAATAAAATTAGAAATAACGGCTCCTAAAGCGCCTGCGTAATAAAACCTGATGTACTCATTCTTTAAATTAAACATTCCAATAAGGGAACTAATGGATAATAACAAAATCAGAATTCCTAAAATCCTCGGTATACTTAAATAAGGTATCTGCTGCCTGAAAAACTTTATCCCTAACAGCAAAATGAATATAGGAATAAAAAAACTAGTGGGCATGCCGAACAAGAATACAATTATTCCACCCAGATACGCACCGAATATACCCAGGAGATTCTTAGGCGGGATATTGGGATGAGAGGTATAAAAACGAAGGTCTAAGCGCTCAAGCCGGATAATGCTGGCAAGAATCATCAACCCTATTGCCACCAGGATGACGCCGCGAATCTCGTTCAGTCTTCTTTCTCTGACCATTAACTATTTTCTTCTGCCTGTCCCATTAGAAAATATTTATTTTTAAGGTTCAGGATTTTCTAACGGGATCTGCTTTTTGCTTAAATTAATTCTGCCTAACTCATCTATGCCTATAACCTTAACTTTAATTTCATCGCCGACTTTAACTATATCTTCAACGTTTTTCACAAAAGTATCAGCTAACTCAGAAACATGCACCAGCCCTTCTTTGCCAGGGGCAATTTCGCAAAAGGCGCCGAAGGCCATTATACGCTTTACCTTACCTATATATACGCGGCCGACTTCAACGTCTTCGGCTATTGCCTTAATCATATCGATTGCCGCTTTAGATTTTGAGGCGTCGTTAGAAGCAACTAAAACATTTCCGTCGTCCTGAATATCAATGCTTGCGCCTGTTGCGGCAATAATCTTCTTTATAGTTTTACCGCCGGGGCCAATAAGCGCACCAATCTTTTCCGGATTGACTTTGATAATATCTATGCGCGGAGCTTGGGCGGACAACTCCTGGCGCGGTTGGGCCAGGGCCTCTTTCATTTTATCCAAAATGAAGTGTCTTGCCTCCCTTGACTGCGAAAGACATCTATTTAATAAATCTAAATCAATGCCGTCTATCTTTAAGTCTAATTGTATCACAGTAATACCTGTTTTGGTGCCCGCAATTTTGAAATCCATATCGCCAAAATGGTCTTCGAGGCCCGTAATATCAGTTAAAATAACGGCCTTTGTATCCTCTTTAATAAGGCCTAAAGCGATCCCGCCTACTGCATCTTTTATAGGAACGCCGGCGTCCATTAATGATAAGGTTGCTGCACAAACCGTAGCCATACTTGATGAGCCGTTGGACTCTAAAATCTCAGAAACTACCCTTATGGTATATGGAAATTTCTCTTTGGATGGCATAACCGCCAAAAGCGACCTCTCAGCTAAAGCTCCATGGCCAATCTCACGACGGCCCGGGCCGCGCACAGGCGCAGTCTCACCCACGCTAAAAGGAGGAAAACTGTAATGCAGCATAAAAGATTTATATTTTTCGCCTTCTAATGCCTCAATAAGTTGTTCGTCTTCCCCTGTGCCCAGCGTAGTAACAGCTAAACTTTGTGTCTGGCCGCGCGTGAATAGGCTTGAACCATGTGTACGCGGCAGGACAGAAACTTCACAAGTAATAGGCCGAATATCTTTAAATCCGCGGCCATCTATGCGCACATTTTCATCTAATATTTTCTTTCTCACCTCCTCCTTTTCTACTTCCACCAAAGCCGTTTTAATATCAGGAGCTAAATATCCTTCGGGAGTAAGTTTAGCTTCTAACTCCTTAGATAATAAGTCTACCGCCTCCTCCCGCTCTTCTTTTTTGCTTAACTTATAAACTTCTTTTAATCTTTCTTTGGATAACTCTTCAACCTTCTTTTGTAATACAGGGTCTATTTTCTTATATTCAATATCAGCCTTGGGTTTTCCGTATTGCCGCATAAATTCTTTCTGCAAGCCAATTATGCATTGGAGATTCTCAAAGCCGAACTTAACTGCCTCTAAGAATACTTCCTCGGATACCTCCTTGGATTTAGATTCGAGCATCACAATACCTTTAATATTAGCAACTACCACTAAATCTAAATCTGAGTTCTCAAGTTGCGCATATGTAGGATTAAGAATAAATTGATTATCTACGCGCCCCACGCGACAGCAAGCTAACGGCCCGTTAAAAGGAATATCGGAGAGCGACAAAGCCGCTGATGCGCCAATTACCGAAAGGATATCAGGGTCATTTTCTCCATCGCTAGACAAAACAATGGCCATAATCTGAATTTCATTAAGAAGCCCGTCAGGAAAAAGCGGCCGTATGGGCCGGTCAATAAGCCGCGCAGTTAAAATCTCGCTCTCAGATGGCCTGCCTTCTCTTTTAAAGAAACCGCCGGGAATCTTACCCGCAGCATATGTCTTCTCTTGATATTCTACAGTGAGAGGGAAAAAACCCTGCCCTTCTTTGGGCTCTTTGGACATACAGGCAGTAACCAGGACCACAGTGCCGCCATACTGGACAGCAACTGATCCGTTTGCCTGTTTAGCCATTTTGCCGGTTTCTAAAATCAGCTCGTTATTTCCGAATTTAGTTTTCATTAGCTCATCCTGCATATTAGTATTCCGTTATTAAGACCGATAAAAAGACGGATTTATTTTCTCAAGCTAAGCTTCTCTATAACTTCTTCGTATTTTTTGATATCTCTATCCTTGAGATAATTGAGGAGCCTGCGGCGCCTTCCTACAAGCATAAGAAGCCCGCGGCGAGAATGGAAATCTTTCTTGTGGTACTTAAAATGTTCCGCCAAGTTAGTAATTCTTTCGGTCAAAATTGCAACCTGGACTTCGGCTGAACCAGTATCCCTGGAATGAACCTTAAAACTATCGATAATCTCTTTCTTTTTCTCCTTAAGCAAAACCAATTTCTTCACCTCCTTTATATTATATTTCAAGAAAATCGCCTTCCCGCCTTTGGTGGGATCCGCCATAGGCGTGATCGGCGATAACTTTAAGCGATTTTCGCTAGTGGTAAAAGGAAAGTGTTTTATACTTTCCTGTACTATGAAATATTATAACTTACTTTATATTACAAGTCAATATATTATGATATTAATTTTCCGGTTTTTGGATTAAGGTTAAGGGAGACTATGCATAAGAGGCAAATTTTAGATTTTTAAAAGGCTAAACCTACCAAAAATGCTCTCATCGTTCTATATGCCTTTCTATATAATCAATCGCTATCTAATACTATCTGTTAATAGCAAAGGGGCAGATCTGCTCATAGGCGCAATATGTGCAAGCCATATATGTAGGTGCCGCGATGAAGCTTTTATCGCGTATACCCTGCGAAACCTCACTTATCTTATCCTTTACTCTTTCTAAATCACTGTCTTGTATCTGATTAGACCCGATAATGCCAGATTCCAGAAAATACAACTCTACACGTTTAGGTAATTGCCCAAATACATTCTTATAGGCGAGCGAATAAAGAGAAAGCTGCATGCTCTCTTTTGTGCGTTTATTTGCCTCCTTTTGAGTCTTAATCTCCGAAGTCTTAAAATCCATAATTACTGCTCCATCTTCCTCCAAATCTATCCGGTCAAAACGACCGGTGATTTTATTATCTCCTAAAATAAATGAGAATTCTTTCTCGATATATAAGGGCTTAGAATCCCGCTTCTCTTCTTCATTAAAGAATTTAATTAATGCCTCTTGGCCAATACGGAAACGCTCCTGCTGATGCTTTTCGTCTAAAAAACCCTGCGGGTCGAAACTCTCCTTAAATGCATTTAACAAATCTGCCGTGGACATCTTTTTACCCGCCATTTTAAATTGAAAATATTTAGTCACCGATTCATGCATTGCCCGTCCGTAAATAACCATATGGTGTTCCATAATAGGTACGCGCAATATATTTACATATTTATATTTTAACGGACAGGTCAGATAGTCATCCATATGGTAATAGCTTAAGGAAATAAGCTTACCTTCAGGAGTTCCGGTAATCTTTGGCTGGGGAGATTCTTTTTTGGGAGCAAAACGCTCAATTGCTTCCAGGGCGCTGGATTTCTTTTTATCAAATTCATTTGCCTCTTTGCCTTGTGCTTCCAAAACAAATTGGCTAACGCGCCTAATGCGTCTGCCGCCGTAATCTGCAGCGCTGGTAAGATACAATTCCTCTTTAGCCCGCGTCATACCCACGTAAAATAGCCTGCGTTCCTCCTGAATATGAGAATCTCCGCTTGGTAATACTTCCTTAATTAAAACATCCGGTAACTCAAGGGCTTGCCGGCGGTGCGGCCAGGGGAAACGGCCTTCTACTAAACTAACGAGAAATACTACCCGAAATTCCAATCCTTTTGCTTTATGGATCGTGAGTACATTTACTGCATCGTAATCCTTGTCTGCCTCGACTGTAGGCGGATCATCGCCTGCCTCGATGAGAAGATTAAGATAATTCACGAAACTCATAACGCGGTCTTCCTGGGCTACTAACTCAAAATCCCGCACAATATTGAAGAATTTTGCGAGATTTTGAATCTTGGTTTCGTTTTCCAAGCTGGGATTCTGGGTCAGTCTCTTCAAAAAACCTGTTTCGGTCAAAAAACTATAGAGCAATCTTCCGGTAGTCTGTTCGCGGGAAATCTTCAGGAATTTTTTAAGGTCAGCTAAAATATTTTCTATTTTACTCTTTGATTTATCGCTTATATCTTTTAATTCCGGTATATTATCCAGTTCGCCAAATACTAAATACAGCGCTTTATTTCTACGCTTTGCATAATGTGCACACAGGCCTAAATCAGAAAGATCCAAAGAGTAGACCTCGGAACTCACCAGATAATATAAACTAAGAGAGTCAGAAGGATTAGCTACGACGCGCAAGAAATTTATGCATAATTTGACTTCTTCCCGCGAATAAAGCCCCTGGTTACCGCTGAACTGCCAAGGCATATCCTGCATATTCAATGCCTGCAAAAAACTTTGGGCATCGGAATTGGAGCGTACGAGAATTGCGAAATCGCGATACTTAAAATTACCTGTCCCTATTCTATCTTTTATTATCTTAGCTACATTATCCGCTTCGGTAGAATTCGTATCAAAATGTAAGTGCTGGACCGGACTGCCTTCTTTAGTTAAACCGATGAGGCGCTTATCAATATTTGCCTTCACCTCAAAACGCTCAGGATTATTATTTTGTATAAGCCGATAGGCACTATCTAAAATTACCTGAGAAGAACGATAATTCCGAACAATGCTTATCTCTTTAGCATCGGGAAAATCATTTATAAAATTTAAAAGATTGGAATAGGCAGCACCGCGAAAACGATATATACAATTATGGACGATGATTCCGTTAGCAATAAAATTATGCGTCCGCTCAACTTCTAAATCATAGACCGTTTTTACGGCTATCTCTTCTTTAATATTGATTACCTTATCGTATATAACACTGTTGTCGCTTGTTACCGGAAGATAATGGCCCAATAATACATTTGAAGCAGGCATTACAAGAGCCGGCAAAGTAACAATATTCCTCTTCCCCAGATTAAATTTATATTCTAAAATACCTCCAGTGAGTTCTTTCAGTTTAAGGGCAATATCTTCTGTTTTTTTAATGTCCGCAAGCTCATATCTTAACCTAAAACCCTTTTTCGCCTTTGCTAAATTAAACCCGGCCTTTCTTAACTTATCTATCGTTTCTTTATCAGACGTTTCTAAACTAACCTGATGCATAATAGAAGGATTTATCAATACCTTGCCTACTCTCCCTTTGGATACATGCTTTCGGTAACAGAAGCAAAGATTTATCTTAATTCTATTTTTTTTACCCCTGGCAACTGCCCCAAGACAGAAATGATGGTAATCTAAATCAATATCCAAATCTGCAGCTAACTGTCTAACTCTTTTTTCAGTATCGAGTTCAAGATAAAGTTTTTTTAACCACTCATCCGCTATATAGATACCTTTTCGCTTCATAAAACAAACAGTGGGTATGCCGTATTTTAAAGAAAGGCGGGTTTCATAATATTGCGCCTCCCGTTCGGTTTTAAAAGCGCGCAACCCTATTATCTTATCCGCAGAGCGTTCTAATTTCAGCCTTGCTGCCAAGTGATTCGTAACCCCCAGCCTCCATCCCAGGCCTTTTCTCCACATCAAATACACATAATAAAACCCTGTCTTTTTGTCACCGGCCCAAACCGGAACATGGCAAAACATTTTATGGTTTGAAGTAACAGTAACCCTAAACCCTCGCTCCGTCTCAAAAGTCATTAATCTTGCGTTTTTTTTCTTCTTAAATACCCTCTTTACCCGAGACGTGCCAATATGGCCTTTCCCTACCGCCGTAAAAATGAAATCGCCGCTTCTCACAGCTTCTATCTTCTTATTGCCACCTGGAGCAGAAATTAAGCTCCCCCTTAGCACGCACTGGTCATCGTCTCCTGTTACCGTAATATTTTGAAGGCCCCCCGCTAAAATCTTGGCCAGCTGGTATTGAGCAAAGTTGGTATCCTGAAATTCGTCGACTAAAATATATTTAAATTGCTCCTGGTATTTTTTTAAAATTAAAGGGTGCTCCCTTAAAAGTCTCAGTGCCAAATAAAACTGGTTACCAAAATCCACGAGCCCTTCCTTAGCAAGTAATTCCTGATATCGGTCATAGGCACACGCAACCTCCATCTGCTGCCGAGCTTCTTCTTTTAAGGACAAATTTTGGGGGTCCTGTTCTGCCTTTGCTACAAGCTCCTGCGCATAGTTGAGGTATTCTTGAGGTGATACATCCTCATCTTTAGCGCGGCTGAATAAGGATATCAATGCTTCAATAAAACGCGTAGGGTCAGATAAGGGCCTGTAGTACGAAAGGACAAACTCAAAGAGATGCTCACGAAAAAATACCGCTGCCTCAGGACGTGTTAAAACCTTAAAATCCGGATTAAGGCCAGCAACCAGCGCATTTTCGCGTAACAATCTATCACCAAAAGCATGGAATGTAGAAATCCAAATGTCAGTATAGCCGTAAGGCACGAGGATATCTACGCGTTCCTGCATTTCCCCTGCTGCTTTATCTGTAAAGGTAAGTGCCAGAATCTCACCAGTCTTAGCCAATCCCTCGGATAAAAGCCAGGCTATTCTACGTGTAATAGCTGTGGTCTTGCCAGTGCCTGCACCTGCAATAATAAGTAGCGGGCCGGATGTATACGTAACTGCCTCTATTTGTTCCTTGTTCAAACCCTCAAGAATTTTGTGCATAGCTCATACATTTTTATGCTCATATACATTTTATCTAGATTCTGTAGCACACTGCTACAGAATCAACAAAAAGTTTCATTAATAAAACTTTTTGTTGACAATATTTTATTTTTAAGTATACTTTAACTCTATTAAACTGGAGCATAAGATTATGTTAAAAATGTGCGCTATATGCGGGAAGACGCAAGTCGCAGGAAAAAGCATTGTGCGAAAAGGCCTCGCTAAAAAGAAAGGCGGGACAGGCAAAAAAGTAACCCGCTCAACCGCTCGCACCTTCCTTCCTAACCTTCAAAAAATTCGTATCTTGATAAATAACCGGCCTGAAAAAGTATACGTCTGCACAAAATGTATCAAAAAAGGCCGGGTAAAAAAAGTCTAAGTCTTTTATCTGAAAAATATATCCTTACCTTCTAATAAAACGCTCTCCCTCCCCTGCCAATCGTCAATTCTGGGAGTATATACCAAATCAAAACTATCTGCGCAAGTTATGCTATCTTTAAAACTAGCCATCCCGAATCCTATTGCCGCAGAGGTAATACGACCGTCGGTAACCCAGAATTTCAATGTTTCCCTGCCTAAAACCTGCGGTTCACCTCTTACCTTAAGATTCCTGGTATAAAATAACGGCTCAGGGTTACCTGTGCCAAAAGGCTCTAAGCCCTCAAACTCAGTTATAATTTCCTGATTGAGGTCTGACAGGGATAACTCCGTATCTATATCAAGACTGGGAAGTAAATCTTCTAAAAGTAATTTTTCTTTCGCCAAACGGTTAATTTTATTCCTAAAGGCTTCTATATTATCGCTGGTTATAATAAGACCAACGGCATGGCTATGTCCGCCGAATGTCTTTAAGAAATCTTTGCATTCCAGGAGTGCCTGGAACAAATGAAAGTTCTTTATAGAACGGCCGGAGCCTTTACATAAAGTACCCATTTTAGATATAACAATAGTGGGCCTATAAAATTTATCTGCAAGTTTGGAAGCTACTATCCCCAAAACACCCTGATGCCAATTTTCTTTAGCGATAACAATAATTTTGTGTTCCTTAAAATTAATCTCCCGGTCAATTAAATCGTGTGCTTCTTCTAAGATTTTATCTTCTATCTTCTGGCGCTGCCGATTAAACATTTCTATAGTCCTGGCAAGTTTACCTGCCTCGTCATCGCTCTCACTCATAAGTAAATTTAAGGCAATTTCAGCGGTATCCATACGGCCGCTGGCATTAATACGGGGGCCGAGTATAAAACTTACAAAACTGGGGGTAATCTTTTTGCCTTTGATGCGGCTGGTTTCTATAAGCGCCTTAAGCCCCGGCCGTTTAGTGTGTGCGAGTTTTATTAAGCCCTCCTTAACAATCACGCGATTTTCGCCGGTCAACGGAACAACATCTGCAATTGTGCCTAAAGCAACCAAATCTAAATCCTCAAGCAACTTCTTGCCTGTGATAGCCTGGCAAAGTTTATAAGCGACGCCCACTCCGGCTAAATCTCTGTATTTGTAACGGCTCTCCTTTATTTTAGGATTTATAATTGCCGATGCACAAAGTGCAACATCGTGATTTACGGGTTCATGATGGTCGGTTACTATTACATCTATATTGTGTCGTCTTAATTCCTGTATCTCTTCATTATTATTCGTTCCGCAATCTACGGTGATCAAGAGCGCAACACCTTTTTGTCTGGCAAAATGAATGGCATCTTTGTTTAACCCGTAACCCTCCTTTATTCTATGCGGGATATAGTGAGTTGTTTCCAGGCCTATTTTAGAAAGCGCCTCCTTTAACAAGGCAAGCGCAGTCAAACCGTCCACATCATAATCACCAAAAATCATTACCCTCTTTTTATTTTTAGCTGCCCTTTTGATAAGATTGACGACATTTTGCATATCCGAAAATAAATAAGGGTCTAAAAGATGGTCCGGGCTTGCATTCAAGAATTTTTCTGCTTCTTCGACATTTTTGATACCACGGTTTATTAATATCTGGGAAAGGATCTTAGAAATACCTAATTCTCTGCTTAAAGTATTTTGCAGGTGGGTATCGGGAGAGGCAATCTTTAATATTTTGTGGCTTCGCAATTTTTAATTTACATCTTTTCCGGCCTTGATACGCCAAGTAAATCCAGCCCCGAAGATATAGCCAGCCTTGCCCCTTCAATCAGGGCTAATCGTGCTTTAGTTAACTTATCGTCTTGGCCTAATACGCGGTGTTTATCGTAGAACTTATGGAAATTTTCGGCAAGTTCCTGCAAATAAACAGTCAGCATGTATGGATCTAAGGTAGTAAAACAGATATTTAATATATAAGAAAATTGACATAACTTTTTTATCAACTCTATCTCTTCTTTTTCTTTTAATACAGTCAAATCTGTATCTTTAAATCTAGCTTTTATGGAGCTATTTTGTAAAATACTGCAGATCCTGGTATGGGCATATTGTACATAATAAACCGGGTTTTCTGATGTCTGTTTTTTAGCAATACCTAAATCGAAATCTAAGTGGCTCGCTGTGCGGCGCATGAGGAAAAAGAATCTTGAGGCATCAAGGCCTACTTCATCGAGCACTTCCCGTAAAGTGATGTATTGGCCGCGGCGCGTGGACATCTGTATTGGCTTGCCTTCTCTAAATATAGAGGCTAATTGCACGATAATTATCGACAAGGAATCGGGATTTTTACCCAGTGCCACAACTGCTGCCTTAAGCCTGTTTATGTAACCGTGGTGGTCAGGCCCCCAGAAATTTATCAACCAACTAAATCCGCGCTTAAATTTGTCCTGATGGTAGGCAATATCAGGCGCTAAATACGTATAAGTTCCATCGCTTTTTACAACTACCCTGTCCTTGTCGTCTCCAAACAGTGTTGACTTAAACCATAGGGCGCCGTCCTGTTCATATATGAAACTTTTTTTCTTTAAGAAATCTAATGCCCTATTTATCTTTCCGCTCTCTCTCAATTTCTTTTGACTATACCAATAATCAAACCTCACCCCAAAATCGTTGAGTTCATTTTTTATTATATTTAATATATACTTTACGCCGTAGCCTGAAAAATCTTTGACCTTTAATCCTTGGTCTTTGATTACCCTGGCTATATCATAGATATATTCTCCCTGATAATGGTCTTCGGGGAATTCTACTCTTTCACCGGATAATTCCTTTAGCCTTAACTCTATAGACTTACCTAATATATTTATTTGGTTACCCTCATCATTAAGATAATATTCTCTTCTGACACGAAACCCTAAACAATCCAATATATTTGCCAATACATCCCCGGCGGCTGCCTGTCTGGCATGTGCCACAGATAAAGGGCCGGTAGGATTCGCGCTCACAAACTCAATAAGCACACGCCTGCCCTTACCGACATTCGCCCTTATAAAATTCTCGCCTTTTGAGATGACGTTGTGTAACTGTTCATAAAAATAATTATTGCTTAAATAAAAATTAATAAATCCTGCACCTTCAGCCCTGACTTCCTTTATATAATTTCTTAAGATACTCTTTTCTAAATATTTCTTTATATTATCTGTCAGGACAGTGGCAATTTCATAAGGAGATTTAGCTGTCGCTTTACTTAATCTAAGAGCGATATTAGTCGAAAGGTCGCCAAACCTATTATCTTGAGGAAAGTCCAAATATAAGAATTCATCGTAAGCCTTATACAGATTCAGATCTTTTAATGAATTTTTTATTATCGGTATCAGTAATCCCTGGATACCTTTTCTCATCTTATTTTAGAATGCATGGATTGGCGAATGAGTAATTCGTGAGAGGAAAATATAGAAAAGAAGGGGGACTAAAATTACTTTCCTTGGCTTCTGGGAATTCTTACCCTTTTGGCATCGGACCACAATCGCTCTAAAGAATAAAACTCTCTCATCGGTTCATTAAAGATATGCGCCACAACGGCTGAAAAGTCTAAGACTATCCAGCCTGATTCATCGTTGGCAGTACCCTTAGAGAGAGATTTTATTCTATCTTTGGCTAAATCTTCGCTTATAGCTTGCGCAGTTGCATTTACCTGTCTTAGGGAAGCGCCGCTTAGGATAACAAAATAATCGCAAAAGCTACAGACGCTTCGCATATCTAAGACAATTACGCGCTTAGCTTTTTTAGATTTAGCAATCGCCGCAATACGCAGTGCTAATTTTTCTGGCTCTATTACTTCTCTACCTCCTTAGCAATCACCCAGACGCTATATATAATAATCTTAAAAAACGCCGTTACCCGAATACTGAAAATTATTCCTTTTGATTCAGTAAAATTCGGTGTCTTAAGTGATTATTTCTTTCCTAAGATCCTATACATCCCTGTGCCGCACTCAGGACATTTTCCTTTTGCTGCTAAACGGCCGTTTTTCATCGTAACTTTCTGCTCATCCTTCATTTCTCTGGACTTTTTGCACTTCACACAGTATCCCTTTTCTGCCATTTCTTATCCTCCTTTAATGAGCGCATAACTTACGGAAGCACTTTAAGTGCAACGTAAGTTATTTGCGCGAATTAAACCCCGCACCTTAATATAAAGTATATTATACACAATTAAGGTGCGGGGTCAATCAATTCTTATCTAAAGCGTGGTTGGTATGTTCTTCTTCGAGCTCACCAACGATTTCTTCAATTAAATCCTCCAATGTTACCAAGCCAATTGTCCTATTGTGTTCATCGACCACAATAGCAATCTGAACTTTATCTATCTGAAATCTTTTCAGTATCTCATTCACCCGCAATGTGCCGGGTACACAGTATGCCTTGTGTACGAGGTCATGCAATACAAATAGGCCCTTATCCCTCAGTACATAAAGTAAATCTCTAGCATACATTATACCGATAATGTTATCAACAGAACTTTCATAAACAGGTAATCGGGCATGGCCTTCTTCCACAAAAATATTCAATAATTCTTCAGGGGTAGAATTTATATTGATGCCGATAATTTTCTCTTTCGGAACCATTACTTCGCTTACCTTTGTATCGCCGAACTCAAAAATACGATGCAGCATCTTCCGCTCTTCATCGCTAAGGGCTCCTTCTTCCTTCCCGATTTCAATCATCATGCGTAATTCTTCCTCGGTAATTAAAGGCGATCTCTTGGTAACCCCTATCCTAAATATCTTTAAGATAAGGTTGCTGGTGCCGGTAAAGAAAAGAATAATCGGATGGAATACCTTAATAAATACCTCCATAATGGGTGCGGTGAACAGGGCAATTCTTTCTGTGTGTTTAGTAGCCAATATTTTGGGGGTTATATCACAAAGAATAAGTATAAATAATGCCGATAACAATGTAGCAACAATTACGCCCCAATTATAACCCAATATATGCACAAATATTGCCGTTACAATAGCAGATATGGCAATATTCGCAAAATTATTACCGATTAAAATAGCTGCGATAAATTTATCTAACTTTGTTACCAGCCGGTGAATACTTTGGGCATGCTTTATCCCTTTTGTAATCATATGGCGCAGACGGATTTTACTTAAGCCTATAACTGCAGTCTCAGAAGCAGAAAAGAAAAAAGACGCGAGTGCCAAGAGGAATAAAAATATTAATACTATTGGGTATATAGAGAATACAGAGGGCATTATCTTAATCGAGCCTTTAGCTGACTGTAAAGGCTCTGTTCGCTATCTTTAAAGGGGCCGATAAGTGCAAGGTTTAAACTTTTTTCTTGAAATATATAATCAGCAACCTTACGGATATCTTCGCGCCTTATCTTATTTATTTTTTTCGTTATGTCTTTTAAGGAATAAACCTCATCGAGCGTGGCTGTGGATTCGCCGATCCAGAGCATATTGTCTAACGTTTCTTCCAAAGAAAGCGCAAGTTGCCCTAAATAGAATTCTTTTGCGCGCTTAAATTCATCGATACTTATCAGTTTATGCTTAGCTTTTTCTAATTCTTTTAAAATCAGTTTTACTGACTCATTAACTTTACGATTATCAATACCGGCATGCACAATAAATGCACCTGTGTCTTGAAAATATTTAACCTGTGTGCCGATTTCATAAGCTAAACCTCTTTTCTCTCTCAATTCATTAAACAGGCGGCTGGACATATTCGCACCTAATATTATGTGTAAAAGTCCAAGTGCATATCTTAAAGGATGGTCTCTTCTAAAACTATGGAATCCCAAAGCCAGGTGTGTCTGCTCCGTATCTTTATGCAATAGCTTCAATTGTGGCTGATGCTGTTCTTCTTTAACTCTAAGGAATGTGCTTACATTCCTACTTTTAAGAGAAGAAAAAATATTCCTTATCCTGTTTGTGAACTTATTATGCTCTAATAAACCCGCAGCGCTAACTACTATATTTGAAGGAACGTAATATTGATTCTTAAATAAAGAGAGGTTTTCTTTATTTATACGGCTAATAGACTCAACTGTGCCTATTATAGTCATGCCAAGAGGCTGATTAGGCCATAAGAGTTCATCGAGTAATTCATAAACATAACTCTGAGGCAAATCTTTATACATTTTTATTTCTTCTTGGATTACAGTCCTCTCCTTTCCAATCTCTTCCGGATGCAATATAGGATTTATGACCATATCCGATAAAACATCCAGTGCTAAACCCAGATGCAAGTTCGGTAATTTCACCAAATAACAAGTCAGTTCTTCAGAAGTAAATCCGTTTAAAGAACCCCCCACCCCTTCGATTGATTCTTTTATCCTGCGGCAGGAATATTTTTTACTCCCCTTAAAGGCGAGGTGTTCTAAAAAATGGGCAATGCCTTTATAGTCAGGCGTCTCATACCTGCCGCCTACCTTTATCCAGATACCCAAAGCCGCAGATTGCATCCTCTTCATAGGATGAGTAATAATTCTCAAGCCATTTTCTAATATTGTCTTTTTATACATTGAATTTATCCCAGTAAACCAGAAACGAATCTACCGACCCTTTTGGCTAAATCTGGTTTATCTATATTTTCTCTGATTTTCTTAATAATAGCGCTGCCGACTATTACGCCATCAGCAATTTTGTAAATCGCTTTTACTTGTTCGGCGCGGGATACGCCGAATCCGACACAGACAGGCTTAGCAGTAAACTTCTTAATTACCTTTAGCTTATTTATGAGATCCTTAGGAAGATTTTGGCGTGGCCCGGTAACTCCGGTTAAAGAAACATAATAAATAAATCCCCGGGAAACACCGGATACGAATTTTATACGCTCACGCGTAGTCGTCGGAGAAAGAAAAAATATGGTATCTAAATCAAATTTATTGGCTAATCTGATAAAAGATTTGCCTTCTTCGGGAGGAAGGTCAGGTATGATTATACCATCTACGCCGCAGGCAGCAGCTTTCCTGACAAATCTCTCTTCGCCAAAACAAAATATAGGATTGTAATAAGTCATAAGACACAATGGTATACCTATATCTTTCCGGACCATCTTTACTAAATTTAATATATTATTAAGATTAACTCCTCTTTTTAAAGCTGTCTGTGATGCCTCCTGGATAATCGGACCGTCTGCTAAAGGATCGGAAAAAGGAACGCCCAGTTCTATAATATCCACACCGATTTTAGCAAATTCCAATATTAGTTTCTTTGTAATATTGAGGTTGGGATAGCCGGCAGTAATAAAGACAATAAATGCCTTTTTATTCTGTCTTCTTAATGAGTGGAATCTCTGGTCAATACGATTCATAGCCTTAAACTCCTCACTACAATATCCAAGTCCTTGTCTCCTCTGCCGGAAAGGCAAAGAATAATAATGGAATCTTTATTAATCTTTTTTGCCATCTTGGTTAAGTAGAATATGGCATGCGCAGGCTCCAAAGCAGGAATTATCCCTTCTATCTCAGACAATAACTTAAAACCTTCCAATGCCTCTTTGTCGCTGACTGCAACGTAACTTGCCCTGCCTATCTTCTTATAATAGGCATGCTCCGGCCCAACGCCTGGATAATCAAGACCTGCAGCAATAGAATGAGCAATTTTTACCTGGCCAAACTTATCTTCTAAAAGATCGGATTTAGAACCGTGTAAAACACCTGGCTTCCCTGCGACTAAAGTAGCAGCATGCTTTCCTGATGCAAGGCCCATCCCCGCTGCCTCAACACCAATAAATTTTACCTTTTTATCTTTGAAGAACGGATGAAATAATCCTATGGAATTACTACCACCGCCCACGCAAGCTACAAGCTCGTCAGGCAATCTATTTTCCTTCTTTAATATCTGTTGTTTTGCCTCGCGGCCAAGTATTGATTGGAAATCTCTGACTATCATCGGATATGGGTGCGGCCCAACTACAGAACCAATGATATAATGTGTAGTGCTGACATTAGTTACCCAATCCCTTAACGCTTCGGTAGTAGCATCCTTTAATGTCTTTGAGCCGCTCTTAACCGGTATTACTCTTGCATCCAGAAGTTTCATCCGAAAGACATTTAATCTTTGTCTCTCGATATCTTCTTCGCCCATATAGATATCGCATTCAAGCCCAAACATCGCCGCTACCGTAGCAGTAGCTACTCCGTGCTGACCTGCGCCGGTTTCGGCAATAATACGTTTCTTGTTCATTCGAAGCGCGAGCAGAACCTGGCCCAAAGTATTATTTATCTTATGCGCACCTGTATGAAGCAGGTCCTCTCTTTTAAGATAAATCTTATTTATACCTAAATATCTGCTGAGGTTTTGGGCGAGATATAGAGGCGTAGGACGACCGGCATATTCCCTGAGGTAATAATCAAGTTTTTGAATAAACTTTTTATCGTGGCGCGCCTTTTTATACTCTCTTTCTAATTCGTCGAGGGCATAAATAAGCGTTTCAGGCACAAACCTGCCGCCAAAACCGTTAAAATGTCCTTTTTTATCCGGTAACATATAAACCTCTCTTCTGATATGTGCGCTATTATAGGCTAAAAATAAATAACAGTCAATTCAATAGCTTATGTTGTTATTTTAGCAACTACTAGGGACAGTCCCCTTAGGTTCTTCATAGATTAGCTGTGTCGGGGACAGTCCCTAGTAAATATCTAAAGAGCAGTTTTCTTAACTGCTTCAATGAACTCTTTTACCTTATTATAGTCTTTCTTCCCGGGTTTTATCTCAACAGAAGTGGAAACATCTAACCAATCTGGACGTACCTGCTTTATCGCCTCTGTTACATTCCTCGCATCAAGCCCGCCGGACAAAAATATCGGTTTATAAAAATCTTCCAAATGCCGAACCCGCGTCCAGTTAAACTTTTTACCTGTTCCACCCATCTTTGATTTTACAAATGTATCAAAAAGATAGGCAAAAGTTTTATAATGCAATAAATTTTTTACCTCTATTTTACCTTTCACCCTGAATGCCTTGATTATTTTATAGCCTTTAAATTTCTTACAAAATTGCGGTGATTCATTGCCATGAAATTGTAACATATCCAGGTTGCATAATTTGGCTATGCGTTTAATGGTTTTTTCTTTGGCATTGACAAACACACCGATCTTTAAAATATGCGCTGGTATATGTTTGACTATCTGGCTGGCCTTCTCAGGCGTAATATAGCGCGGACTCTTTCGGTAAAACACAAATCCTAAGGCATTGCAACCGGCTTTTACGGAATTTAAAGCATCTTCTAAATTGGTTATCCCGCATATCTTTACCTTAACCATTATATACTATGAGCTATGAGCTATGAGCTAAATTCACCATCCCATTATCTCTTCCACTTTCTTCTTTATATCCTGCGCTTCCATAAAAGCCTCGCCAATCAAAACTGCACTTACACCCAATATCTTTAAAAATAATACATCCTGATAGCTCTTGATGCCGCTCTCTACAACCACAGCTTGATCTTTAGGGATTAAGGGGAACAATTTCTCTACAATCTTAAAATCCACTTCTAGTGTGTGTAAATCACGGTTATTTATTCCTATTAAGGGTACTTTTAAGCCTAAAACCTTTTTTAATTCCTTCTCGTTATGGACTTCCACTAAACTTGCAAGCCCCAACTCTTGGGCGATTTGCATTAACTCGGATAATTTTTCTTTGGATAATAAATCTGCAATCAAAAGTATGGCATCTGCGCCGTAGAACCGCGATTCATAAACCTGATAAGGCTCTAAGATAAAATCCTTTCTTAAAATAGGGCAGTTAACAATATTTTTGACCTCGTTGATGTAAGAAATGTTTCCGCCAAAATAATCCTCTTCAGTCAATACGGATATGGCCTGCACACCGCAATCTTGATAAATGCGGGCTATTTCCTGCAGATTAAAATCCTGCCGGATTATGCCTCGGGAGGGAGATTGTTTCTTTATCTCAGCAATAAGCGAGATCTGTTTAGATTTACTTATAGCTTCTATAAAATGGCGGCAAGGAGAAAGATTCTGTGCCTTGGATTTTAAATCATCTTCAGAAAGCTGCTGCTTGACTAAAAGAATTTTTTCTTTCTTTTTGGCAATGATTTCTTTTAAAGCGTCAACTTTCTTCATTTAGCTTTGTAGTGAACGCTCTTTAAACAATTCTAATTTCTTTAATGCCCTTCCTTTATCTATGGATTCAGCAGCTAATTCTATTCCTTCCTTGATGGACTTTGCCTTATCGGCAACATATATGGCAGCGGCGGCATTTAATAATACTATATCCCGATGGGGTCCGGGTTTTCCCTTTAAGACATCAAGCGCTATTTTCACATTATCGGTAACTGCACCACCTTTTAAATCCTCTAATTTAACTTTCTTAAAACCTAAGTCTTCAGGATTTATTTCATAACTATTTAATTTGCCTTTATATTCCTCCGAAATATATGTCTTAGCAGTAGTAGTTATTTCATCAAGACCGTCTTCGCTATGCACAACCAGTGCATGTATTGTCCCAAGCTTTCCTAATACTGTAGCTAATATATTTGTCCAATGGCGGTCGTATACTCCGACCAACTGATGCGTTGCTCCTGCAGGATTAGTCAAAGGGCCTAAAATATTAAATATAGTCCTGGTTCCTATTTGTTTTCTTGCAGGCATAGCATATTTCATGGCCGGGTGTAAATTAGGCGCAAATAAAAAAGCAATCCCAATATCATTCAGGCATCTCTCTATCATTTTTGCAGCCATATTGATATTTATGCCTAATGCCTCTAATATGTCTGCGCTGCCGCACGAGCTCGATACAGAACGATTACCGTGTTTGGCAACAGTAATCCCGCAGCCGCTCGCCACAAAAGCCACAACTGTGGAAACATTAAAAGTGCCTTTTCTATCTCCGCCTGTTCCGCAGGTATCCAGAAGCGGTTCTTTATCTATATGGATTGTGGTAACGTGCCTACGCATAACAGATGCTGCAACAGTAATCTCTTCCACTGTTTCGCCTTTTTTATTTAAAACAGTTAAAAAAGAAACAATCTGACCGGTATCTGCTTTACCGGTCATAATCTCTTCCATAACCGCTTGCATTTGAGTCGCGGTCAAGTCATTGCCTCTTGATAATATTTCTGTGGCCTCTTGTATCATTGTTTGAGGAAATTAGACAATATATCTTTTCCTACTTTAGTCAGTATAGATTCAGGATGAAACTGCACTCCCCAGAGAGGATACTTTTTATGCTTTAAACCCATAATTTCAAATTCCCTCGTCCAGGCAGTTATCTCCAAACATTCTGGCAAGGTCTTTTTCTCTACAATCAAGGAATGGTAACGCGTAGCTTCAAATGGATTAGGTATGCCGCGAAATATGGTCTTTTGATTATGATAAATAATAGAGGTTTTCCCGTGCATAAGTTTTTTTGCGCCTATAATTCGTCCTGCGTATACGAAACCTAAACATTGATGGCCCAGGCACACTCCTAATATAGGAATTTTACCTGCAAATTCTCTGATTACATCACAGGAAATACCTGCGTCTTCCGGTCTGCCAGGCCCCGGTGAAATAACAATTCTGGCCGGCCCAAGCTTCTTAATCTTATTTATAGTGATCTTATCGTTTCTAAATACCTTAATATTCCCACCCAGTGCCCCTAAGTATTGGACGAGATTATAGGTAAAGGAGTCATAATTATCAATCATTAAAATCATTCTTTCTCTCTCCAAATTTTTGCGCCCAGCACTTGTAATTTCTTCTCCATATTCTCATATCCGCGCTCTAAATGATAGATCCTTGATACCGACGTCCTGCCGCGCGCTACTAATCCGGCTAACACCAGAGACGCCGATGCGCGTAAATCTGAGGCCATGACCGGCGCCCCGGATAATTGTTTTACGCCCTCTACTATTGCATGCGGGCCTTCCCGCTGGATATGTGCGCCCATACGGTTAAGTTCAGCTACATGCATAAATCGGTCCGGATAAATCTTCTCGGTAATCACGCTTATGCCCGGTGTAATGCTCATCAGGCTCATAATCTGCGCCTGCATATCTGTAGGAAAACCCGGATAAGGCAGAGTAGTAACATTTATGGCCTTCAGTTTCCTTTTAAGACGCACACGAAGCGAAGAATCTGTTTTGCTTATAGAGGCCCCTGCCTCTTCTAATTTATCCACCACGGCACCAAGATGCTGATAAAAAACATTCTTTATGGTGATATCTCCTTTAGTAATCAGTGATGCCACCATCAATGTACCTGCCTCTATCCTATCAGGAATTATTGAATGTTCAGCGCCGTGTAACTGCCTTACCCCTTCTATCTCTATAATGGGTGTGCCGTGGCCTTTTATCTTAGCACCCATCTTAATCAGGAATTCCGCTAAATCCGCTACCTCTGGTTCACAAGCTGCAGATTCAATTATGGTCTCCCCCTTTGCTAAAGTAGCTGCCATCATTACATTGTCAGTAGCTAAAACCGATGAACCATAAACACCCCCTAAATATACCTGGCTGCCTTTGAGCTGGCTTGCTTTTGCGTGTACATAACCCGATTCGATAGTAATATCTGCACCTAACGATTTAATTCCTTTGAGATGTAAATCTACCGGCCGCACACCAATAATACATCCGCCCGGTAAGGAAACCTTGGCTTTTTTGAGTTTAGCAAGGATGGGACCTAAAACGCAAAAAGACGCGCGCATGGTCGAAACTAATTTATAATCAGCAATGAAGCTTGTATGCCTAGTAGAGCTAACAGTGACAATACCTTTATTAAACTCGACATTCTTGCCTAAAGAACGTAAAATCTTTAACATCGTGTTAGTGTCGCGTAAGTTCGGTACATTTTTAATAACACATGGTTCGTCCGTCAACAAAGTTGCAGCAAGTATAGGCAATACCGCATTCTTAGAGCCAGAGATAACCACCTCACCTTTTAACTTTACCCCGCCTTCAATAACTAGTTTATCCATTCCCTCTCTCGCTTCTTTGCTATGATGACTCTATCCATATTATTATAATCATTAATTAACTCTATTATCTCAAAATATCCGGACTTTTGAAAAATATTTTTTATAGCGTCTTTTTGATTAAATCCCATCTCCATGATTAAAAAGCCATCTTTTTTTAAATAACGATGCGCTTTGTTAATTATACGGCGATAAAAATCTAAACCATCCTTACCGCCGTCTAAAGCAATGTGCGGTTCATATTTGACCTCAGGCTGCAATGTCTCAATTTCTGCGGTAGGGATGTAAGGCGGATTGGAAACGATTATATCGTAACCTGTAACTTGTAAATTGCAGCTTGTAAATAAATTGCTATGAATCAATCTGATTTTATCGGACACATTATTTAATAAGGCGTTATATTGGGCTATTTCTATAGCCTTCTGCGAAATATCTATAGCAGTTATTTTAACATTAGGCAAGAGTTTCGCCAAAGATACGGTGATGCAACCAGAACCTGTACCTATATCCAACAATTTAACAATTTGGCAATTTAACAATTTAATTATATCTATTGTTTGTTCTACCAGTATCTCCGTCTCGGGCCGGGGTATAAATACATCGGCTGTTACTTTAAACTCTAAACCCATGAATTCTGTTTTACCTAATATGTACTGTAAAGGTTCACCTCGGATTCTTCTTTTTAATACACAGGATACCAGAAAAGATTTGGCTCTATCTAAAAATATATCCTTATTTAGATATAAAGACAGGCGATTACAATTCAATATATCAGTAAACAATAGTTCTGTTTCATTCATTGGCTTTACTCTGGGCTGCTTTTATCAAGGCATCGGATAGTTCATCTAAGTCACCTTCTAATATTGCTTCTAATTGATGAAGGGTGAGATTTATTCTGTGGTCAGTTACGCGCCGATCGGGGAAATTATAAGTACGTATTTTTTCGCTGCGGTCACCTGAGCCGATCTGGGATTTTCTGGCTTGTGAAATCTTTTTTAACTCTTCTTGTTGCCTCATATCAAGAATCTTTGCGCGCAAGATTCTCATTGCTTTATTCTTATTTTTTAGTTGCGAACGTTCATCCTGGCAGGCCACCACTGTAGCGGTAGGTAAATGCGTAATTCTCACTGCAGAGTCGGTTTTCTGCATATGCTGTCCTCCCGGCCCCGAAGACCTGTAAGTATCTATTCTTAAATCTTTCGGGTCAATAGCCAAATCTACTTCTTCAGGCTCTATTAATACCGCTACTGTCGCGGTCGAAGTATGAATGCGGCCCTGGGCCTCAGTAGTAGGAACGCGCTG
>JAGUUJ010000066.1 GCA_020063525.1 Candidatus Omnitrophota bacterium | reverse complement strand
TTTGCTTATTTTAGTTAGGGCATTTATCTGTTCTTCATAAGGCATATTTTGCATAGGAAATTCCTCGTTATGCCTATTTAATAGGCAGGGCTTTAAAAATAAAAAAGGCGTTCTTGAGTCCATAATTGGACACGGAAGAACGCCCTCGTCCTAAAAATAAAAACATCCTACTTAGCAAACATTGCTAAAAAGGACGTCATTATCCGGATTTCTGACGTTGAAAGGAAAGTACCGTAAAATAAAAAAGCGTTCTTTTTCCAGAACGCTACGTTGTTCTTTCCTTTAAGCACAAACCTTGTGCTTTATTATCAAAAAAAGTATACCCTATAGCTTTGAATTTGTCAAGTTTTATTTTTATTTATTTTTAAAAAATCTTTAACCATTCTATCCACTATTCTCGCAATAGAAAGAGCCGACGTAAAGCCAGGGGATTCTATGCCGATAAGATTTATAAATCCTGAAAGACCGTTTGGGGCCTCGTCTTGTATAATAAAATCCCTAAAGCCCTCTTTCGGTCCTTGTAATTTCGGCCTTATGCCAGAAGTATCAGGTGCAAGGTCGTCTAACTGGATAAAAGGCAGGAACGCACTAACACTTTCATAAAATATCTTCTTTTTAGACCCATCTATATCATAAACTATTTTATCAACATACTCATCATCAGGTCCTAAGCGCAAACCGCCTGCCAAATCCAAAGTAGCATGTATGCCCAAGCCTCGCCGGTCCTCTTTGGGTACCGGATATATCAATCGATTAATAAGCTTAGCTTTATTATTATGGACTCTAAAATAATCTCCTTTACACATTTTAAGCTTATATTCATCTTTTATCAGTCCGAGCATACCTGCAACTTTATCTGAATTTAACCCAGCGCAGTTAATCAAGATGCGGCTTGATAATTTAAATACACCTTCCCTTTTATCTTCTACGCTGACCTCGAATCCATCTTTGATTTTATCTAATCCGACCAGCTCGGTATTGTAAGCTATCTGACCGCCGCAATTTTCGAATTGGAAAACTAAATTTTTCATAAAACTGTGGGTATCCAAGATTCCGGTTGAGGGCGAATGTATGGCTGCCTCAGCTTCAATGTGCGGCTGGAGGATTTTTATCTCATTTTTAGAGAGAAACCTTAAGTCCTTTACTCCATTTTCTAAGCCTTTCTTTAAGAGGTCTTCTAAATCCCCGACTTCATTTTTATCAATCGCCACAATCAGTTTTCCTGTTTTTTTATGTGGAATATTATTCTGGCTACAAAACTCATAAAGCAGCTGCCTACCCTCGATACAGGTCTTTGTTTTGAGAGAATCCCCGGGGTAATAAATACCGGCATGAATTACCTCGCTGTTTCTTGAGCTCGTCTCCTGTCCAAAAGAGGTATTCTTTTCGATAGCAATGATTTCTTTAAAAGCCTTGGAGAGCTCTTGGGCTACGCTCAATCCAATTACTCCCGCGCCTATAATAGCAATATCAACTTTTTCCATAATTTGCATTATAACAAAAAAACGCCTCAACGTAAAGGTGGGGCGTTTTTACCTTCGGAATTTTTTATAGCAAAATTTTATAGTTACACTAATCCTTGATCAATCATGGCATCAGCTACTTTTACAAACCCTGCAATATTTGCACCATTGACATAATTTACGTAATTACCTTCTTTGCCGTATCTGACACATTGCTCATGAATAGCTATCATAATCTCGCGTAATTTCTTATCCACTTCTTCTCGCGACCACGATAACCGCATGCTATTCTGGGTCATTTCTAAACCAGAAGTAGCAACTCCGCCAGCATTAGCTGCCTTGCCAGGCGCATAGAGAATCTTTGCCTTCTGAAATACCTCAACACCTTCCGGCGTAGTCGGCATATTTGCCCCTTCACCAACAGCAATACAGCCATTTTTGACTAATGTCTTAGCGTCATTTTCGTCTATCTCGTTCTGGGTAGCGCTGGGAAAAGCAATATCGCATTTTATCCCCCAAGGATTTTTATTTTCAAAATATTTACAATTAAATTCTTTTGCGCATTCCTTTATACGGCCGCGGCGAACATTCTTCAGCTCCATCACGCACTTCAATTCTTTCTTATCGATACCTGCCTCATCATAAATAACCCCATTAGAATCTGACAATGTCACCACCTTTGCTCCTAAATGAATTAACTTTTCTACAGTGTACTGCGCAACATTGCCTGATCCTGATACTGTGCAAACCTTCCCTTTTAAAGATTCTCCTCTTGTTTTTAGCATCTCATCCACAAAATATACGCAACCATAACCAGTCGCTTCGGGCCTAATTAAACTTCCACCCCAGCTTAAACCCTTACCAGTAAGAACACCGGTAAATTCGTTACGTAATCTTTTGTACTGTCCGAACATATATCCTATTTCACGGCCACCTACACCAATATCTCCCGCGGGAACATCTGTATCGGGACCGATATGCCTATATAGCTCTGTCATAAAACTCTGGCAGAATTTCATCACTTCGTTATCAGACTTTCCTTTAGGGTCAAAATCAGAACCACCTTTTCCACCGCCCATGGGTAGCGTAGTTAAGCTGTTTTTAAAAACCTGCTCAAAGGCCAAGAATTTCAAAATACTTAAATTAACAGTAGGGTGAAAACGAATCCCGCCTTTGTAAGGACCGATGGCGCTATTCATTTCTATACGATAACCCCTGTTTATCTGGATTTCTCCCTTATCATCCAGCCAAGGGACACGAAACATTATTACTCTCTCGGGTTCCACCAATCTTTGCAGAATTTTAGCTTCCTGATATTTGGGATTTTTCTCAATAAACGGCATTACTGATTCTACCACTTCCCGCACTGCCTGATGAAACTCGGTTTCGCCGGGGTTCTTGTTTACTACTTGTGCCATAAACTCTTCAATCTTCTTTGACATTACTTCCTCCCTTTCCCTTCAAAAGTATAGTTTAGATTCACTTTCAGACTACCTGAGAATAATTATATATTTATTTCCTAAGTTTAGCTATGAAATTTTTTAAAAAAAAGGCGACTGCCTTTCCTGGCAGACGCCCTTGTCCTTCTACCTAATTGTAAGTAAAGAATAACTTGTAAACCATAATTTGTCAAGCAAAAGTTTCATTAATGGCGCCTTTTTGCACAAAGAAAGAACAAAAAAATCAAAGGAAAAAATTGCCTAAATAAATGATCCCCTCTTAAGAGCCTCATTGGGATCGTACCAAATAGCATCAACAAATTTATGAATCTCTTGAACGAATTTCCAGATAACTTCTCCATCAATTGGATATCTTTTATGGATGTTTTCTACTTCTTCAAATTTATTTCTCTTTTCAAATGGTAACCTCTTGACCCGCCTTAAAATAAATACATTATCTATCTCCGTTAATCTACAATCCTCTGGCTCCATATCAAGATATTCAACCAAAACATAATATTTTGAGACCGGGCATCCTTGCTTAATCCTAGAGGCTGTACCGGCACATTCTTGAAACATCGTCTTATCATAATTTACCTTACATTCAGCCGCTAAAACTGCCAAGAAAAGACTTCCCTCAGTTGTAGATTTTTTTTGAAACCCTGAATCGGGTGAGAATTTATAATAAATCGTCTTCCCAATAGTAAAATCCTGATCCTTAACTTTTAAGGATATCTCTGGTTTGTTATTCAAACTGGAGATCTGAGACGGCTTAAAAGATAACGACATAAAAGCAGTCTGAGGGCCCGCTTCAATCTCAAACTTGGGTAATCCGCTTATTATTTTTGGATCCACTAAATGGATCAGGAATTCTTCCAATACTGAATTATCTAATTTTAGTTGCCCTTTCTGCCTAGTTAAAAAGGATGAGCATTTCTTAGATATTAACTCAACTTCTAATAAATCTTTATACTCATTCAATAACTTTGTCATCTCGAGGACTCTTTCTTTTCCAGTTGATTTCAATGATAACAAAGCTTTAATCCAAGATTCATATGCCTTCAAAGCTTCTTTTAAGATGGAGACATCATTCTTACACTTTGGATTCGAGATTGCGGCTAACAATTTTTCTTTGTGAGGTGATTTATACATCATATTTTTTCCGAAAATGTTTCAAAATACGGAGATGGATTAATTGTATCTGCTATACTTATCGCATCATTTATATCATTGACAACTTCTCCAGAAGCACATTTTAAAGCAAGTTTTAGATGTTTTCTTGCAATCTGCATTGCATTACTTAGGGAAGGTAATTTATCATCTTTTTTAAGAATGAGTATATCTTCTTTAATACAATTCCCAAACTTGTTTAAGAACGACCTCTCATGATTCTCTATGTCACAAAAACAACCCATTGCCTCTGCTATTTCTTTGATAATCTTGCCATTATAGAAAGGGGTCCTTCTTACATTTGATTCCCTACCAACGACTAATACAATTATTCCGTCTTTTTCCAAAATATTATAAAAACTAAGAAGCGCTTGTTCCATATCTAACGCATATTCAACAACTGTTTTAAAACGATTACCCCTATTTTTTCGATTAGAGCCGAATTCGCTCTGCGCAATTTTAAGTATGTTCCATCCTAATTGCTCCATCAGTGCTCTATGATTCTGATGATAATTAAAAACATTAATATATGGTGGACTAGTAATAATTAGATTCCCAAGGGAAGGACTTTTTTTATGTATTAATCTTGCATCGCAAATAAATGCTTTTACGAATTCTTTTGAATAAGGCAATGAGAGTAATAATTTTTTAATATACTGCGAAGCTTGATTGATAGCAAGATTTAAATCATTTACAGAACTATTCTCTGTTGAAAACAAAACATGCAACAACAAAATTTTTTCATATCTATCGTTAATACTTCGGAGTATATCTCTCGAATATTCTAATAGATTTCTGTAACTAAACCTATAGTCAAAACTTTCGATGAAAAGTTTCTTTCCAATGTACTTACAAGTGAGTGCATCAATTTTCTTTTCAATTCTTCTGTAAATACTACTTCTCTCTTCGAGTGGTACATTTGAAAAGGAATAGAATTCCGATAGAATGAAAGCGGCTGGATTAATTTCAAATCCAAGACAACGTAAATTCTTTCTTACGCACTCTAAAAGGACGGTTCCACTTCCCGAGAAAGGATCAATTACAACATCGTCTTTTCTAGCAAGAACAGAAAGAACATACTCAATAAATTCAGGAGTAAATTGGCCTCTCCAATCAAAAAAGTTGGAACGACTTTTCTTTATAACATCTAATTTATGCTGGACTAGAATCATATCTTAAATATCGCCTCATTTTGGTTGCAAGAAGTTATTTATTTTGTTGAACATTTATATTTTAGCAAATCTAAGGCAATTTACAATACAATAAATTTTTACCTTGCTTCTTGTTCAGAGACGCCTTTTTTACCTATGCCTAATGTCGCCTTAGAAACTTCTTCTAATTTAGCTAAGAAGTTTTGGACATTATAACCAGCAATAAAAGCAATGGCCAAATAAGCCATCAAGTTACTTCCACCTTCAGCAGTAAACACAAACAATCCAGCCTTTATAAACACTAAACTTATAAAACCCAATATTCCACTAACAATTGCGAAGATATGTTTTTGCTTTGGGACAATAATTTCTTTTGCTTTATTTGACATTTCTTCCTCCTTCGAATTAGGTTTAAATACGCATAAAAAGAAAAAACCTCCGCTTTTTCAAGCGAAGGTTTTAATTATTTTAAGGTGGCAGTTCCCCCTTCAAACATACCACTTCAAATTCAATTATATTTGTATCATAAAATTTTGAGCATGTCAATCATTTTCTTCCTACAACAATTTTTCCATCTAAGGTTAAATCTCTATTTTTCATCTACCCGAAGAAACAATCATCTTTCTGATTTCTTTTGTAACCCTATGTTTGAGTAATTCATCAAGCGAGATTGGGATAACCAGAGACCAATTATTCTCACTTATTGTTCCGGGGGTGTTTATCCTGTAATCGTAGGGCTCGCCTTTAAATATATCGGCTAAATATAACCAATCCAATATCAGATGAATACAAAATATTGCCCTGGATTCCAGAGTCGTTTTTAATATAGCGCTGATGGCCTGCCTATTTGCACTCTCCTGCATTGGGCCGGATATCTTCAAAGTTCTCCAAAGTCTTTCTTTCTCTCGATAGGTATTTTCATACATCTCGATAAAGTCTTTTATTTCTTCCCTTCTTTTACCTAGAATAGATACCAAGGCGTCAGCAGAGTAAACGTTCTTTAACCAGCGCAATCTACCGTGTTTGGAAAAAGTTGAATCAAATAATTTTTCTTTTATATAATTATAATCTATTCCCCGCTCCGCACACTTGCGGATAAAAAGCTCTTCGTCAATGGTTCCTGCTTCATTTTCCCACCAGGCAGCCCAATTCGTCGTATCGTGAGTTGATAACATCGCTACAGAAAGGGCGCGGTAATCCTGGGGTTTGAGAAAATCATGTTTTACTTTCCAATCCTTCATCCAGCGCTGGACATCATTGCCGGGTATACCAAATTCTTCCAATGCCCGTGTGCATACCTTGGGTATAACACCCAGATCCTCAGCACACAAAAGCATCCGGGTATTATTGAGCATAACGGATAATATATTTCTTCCATGCTCGGCCCATTTATTTTCATCCTGAGGGTCAAAAAAACCATGCAGGCCATGATTCTGGAGAGGCTCATTATAGGGTATGCTCCAGATACGAAATAAACCTACTACATGGTCTATCCTTAATATATCGTAGAATCCTTCAGCATACTTAAGTTTTTCTTTTAAATATTGATAATTATCTTGAAATGCCTTGTCCCAATTATACGTAGGCATACCCCAACGTTGCCCTTTTGCGCAATACATATCAACAGGAGCACCTGCTGCAAATTCTAATTTAAAGAACTCAGGGTGCTGCCAGACATCTGCGCTATCTCTGGAAACAAGCAGGGGCAGGTCACCTTTTAGCAAAACCTTTTTTGATTGCGCGTATTCTTTAACTTCTTTAAACTGTTTATAGAGCTGCCACTGGACCCAAATCTGAAATACAATTTCTTTCTCATGAATTTTGCGAAACACATCAAGGTGAGATATGCTGCGGTTTTTATATTTATCTTCCCATTCATACCAAGGTGCTCCTTGATGATAATCCCTGAGCACCTTAAAAAAGGCAAAATCATTAAGCCAATAACTGTTGTTTTCTACGAATTTTTTAAACTCTTGGGAGATAGATTGACCTTGTTCAATAAATATATCCCATAACAGGGTAAGCTTTTCTTTCTTTATCCGGTAATCTACATATGATTTACCCGTGGGAAATTCTTTCTTAAGCTGGTTGATTCTTGTCTTAATAGCCCTTTTATTTGCTCCAGGGATATCCTTTAAAGATATGTATGCCGGCTCAAGGGCAAAAGAACTTAGAGAATCGTAAGGACAAAAAAAAGAACCGAGTTCATTTAAAGGTAAAAGTTGAATTATAGAATTTCCGCTTAATTTAGCCCAATCTATTAACAGTTTTAAATCCCGAAACTCGCCTATGCCTATGCTCTTCTTGGAATAAACAGAAAATAAAGGAACGAGTATCCCTGCTCTTTTTTGTGTCCTAATTTTTTTCCATTTATCTTTGGAAGGGGTCTTCAGGAGATATTTTAAACTTTCTTGCGGCATATTCTTTTTTTAAGGCGAGAAAAACTCGATTTGAAATTAGGATGGGTCTTTATTAATTATTGAACTTTTTTCTCTTTTATGTCTTTGGTCAAAATAATGGCTTCTGCAATTTCGCGCATGGATTTACGGCTGTCCATACTCTGTTTTTGGATTAATCTATAAGCCTCAGAGGGTAGGATATTCGCTTCCTGCGAGAGGATATCCTTTGCCCGCTCAATAAGTTTACGGGTAGTTAATGCCTCTTCAGCGCTGCGCGCCCTTAGGTCCAACTCGGCATTTTCAATCGCCACCACTGCCTGATTAGCTAAAGCAACTAAAACGTCCAATTCGGGTTTGGTGAACTTATGTTTCTTGGAAGTATAACAGTTAAGCACGCCTATAACCCTTCCCTTTACAGCTAAGGGCACACTGGCTAAAGAATACAAGCCTTCTTTTTTAGCAATATCCTGATTCAGGTAACGGCTATCTTTTTTAACATCCAAAACATATATCGGCTTATTATCCTGGGCAACTAAACCTGCAATACCCTCTTTTAATTTGACGTTGGGTTTTTTGTTGTACGCCTCGGAAATTGACTGGGTGGCACGGACTACCAATTCTTTTTTGTCAGGGTCAAGAAGCATTAAAGAAGAAATCTTAGAATTCATAACTTCAGCAGTAACATTAACTATCAGGCGCAGGAGTTCCTCTAAATATAGACCTGAGGTAATCAGATTTGCTACCTTAGCAAGCGCTTCGATCTGCTTCAGATAAATCTGGTAACCTATTTTTCTTTTGCTCTTGGGCATAAATATCTAAAATCTTTTAGAGGATGGGCAAATATTTTTCTATTTCGTATTGCGTTACCTGGGCTTTATATTCATCCCACTCCAATTTTTTATTACGAATAAAAAATTGGAATAATTCATCGCCCAACGCCTTTTTCACAAGCTCCGATTTCTCGGTGATTTTGACTGCCTCAAAGAGGTCTTCGGGTAGAGATTTAATTTTCACGCGCGCTCTCTCTTCTTCACTCATCCGGTAGATATTGTCATTTGCCGGTTCAGGTAATACATAATTTTCCTGCATACCTTCAAGGCCAGCAGCCAACATCACTGAAAAGGCAAGATAGGGATTGCATGCCGGGTCAGGCGCGCGATATTCAATGCGTGTAGATTCTTCTTTTCCGGGTTTATACATAGGCACTCTAATCAGGGCAGAGCGATTCATCTGCGCCCAGCACATATATACAGGCGCTTCGTATCCGGGAACCAAGCGCTTGTAGGAATTAACCCACTGGTTAGTCACCGAGGTTATCTCAGGCGCATGCTTCAATAAACCCGCAATAAATTGCTTGGCGGTTTTAGAAAGATGGTATTTATCTTTTTTGTCAAAAAAGGCATTCACCTCACCCTTTCCGCCGGAGGCGGATCCGCCTTTGGCGGAAAATAATGATTGGTGCGTATGCATGCCTGAACCATTAATACCAAAAACAGGCTTGGGCATAAAACTGGCGTGTAGGCCTTTTGCCTGGGCAATCTCCTTTGCTACCAATCTATAAGTCATCACATTATCTGCCATGGAAAGGGCATCTGTGTATCTTAAGTCAATTTCGTGCTGGCTAGAAGCTACTTCATGATGGCTATATTCCACCACAATACCTAGGTCTTCCAGGGCACTTACGGTTTCGTTTCTTACGCTCTGAGCAACATCTAAGGGCGTTAAATCAAAGTATCCGCCTTTGTCCAATATAATTGTATTTTTGGGGTTATTAAAATAAAAATATTCCAGTTCGGGTCCTACATAATAAGTTAATCCCATTTTTTTAGCGCGGGCTAAATTCTTTTTTAATACGTATCGGGGGTCAGCCGCAAAAGGTTTGCCGTCGGGTTTATAGATATCGCAAAACATCCGCGCCACAGGCTGCTCCTTAGATTCCCAGGGCAATATAGCAAATGTGGTAGGGTCGGGCCGGGCAATCATATCGGATTCCTCAATTCGCGCAAATCCTTCAATGGAGGAACCGTCAAAGCCCATACCATCTCCCAGGGCGCGCGGCAATTCATTAATAGTTATGGTAAAGCCTTTCAAAAATCCTAATACATCGGTAAACCATAGCCTGATGTATCTTACCTTATGCTCTTTTACTAGTTTCATCACATCCGATTTTGTCTTGGGTTTCATCCGTTCATCTCCTTATATTTTTCAAAAAATTTTCTATTCTTATCAGCGCCTCTTTTAAATTATCCAGGCTAGAAGCATAAGAGATACGGATATAATCCTGGAACTCGCAACCAAAAGCAGTTCCGGGCACCACTGCCACCTTTTGCTCTTTGAGTAGCCTCTGTGCAAAATCCAGGCAGTCCAGCCCTGTCTTTTTGATAGAGGCAAATACATAAAAGGCGCCATCGGGTTTTATACATTCAAAGCCCGATTTGTTCAATCCTTCACAGATAAATTCTCTGCGTCTCTTATACTCACGCTTCATTTCCTCAACTGATTTCCTGCCTGTCTGTAAAGCCTCGCATGCTGCCATCTGGCTGGTTATGGGAACGCACATAATAGTATACTGGTGGATTTTGGTCATAGCTGCAATTATTTCTTTGGAACCACAGACAAAACCCACCCGCCATCCAGTCATGGCATAACTTTTAGAGAATCCATTAAGATAAATTGTATTCTCTTTTGCCCCAGTTAGAGTAGCAAAGGGCGTATGCTCAAAATCATAAGTCAAGTCTCCATAAATCTCATCAGATATGCACAGTAACTTATGTTTTAATATAATCTTATTTATTTCATTTAATTCCTTCCCGGTATAAGAAATACCCGTGGGGTTTGTGGGATAATTCAAAATTACGGCTTTAGTCTTTTTATCAATGTGTTTCTCTAATATCTTAGGCGTAAGTTTGAACCCTTCATTCTTTGTATCTATATATATAGGTATACCACCTGCTAATTCTGTAAGCGGGCCATAAGAAACGTAACTAGGGCTGGGGATTAAAATTTTATCACCCGGATTTATAATTGCCCGTAAGCTTAAATCAAAACCTTCGCTTACCCCTACGGTAATCAGGATTTCTTCATCAGGACAATATTCTAAGCCGTATCCACTCTTCAAATAGCGGCTGATACTCAATCTTAATTTATATAGCCCTTTATTTGAGGTATAGGATGTGAAACCTTCCTCTAAAGAATATATCCCTGCCTCGCGTATCTGCCAGGGAGTAACAAAATCCGGCTCTCCCACCCCTAACGAGATAACGTCTTTCATCCCCAGGACCAAATCAAAGAATGCCCGGATACCCGAAGGCTGCATGTCTTGAACTTTTTTAGAAATAATCTCTTTCATTTAATATGAAATAGCAATCCTCTTATTCTCTTCTTTGTGTTTTAAAATTACTCCATCTTCCTTGTATTTCTTTAGCAAAAAGTGTGTAGTTGTGCCTTTAATATTCTCTAATGGAGCGAGTTTTTCTGCGATAAACCGAGAAACAGTATGCAGGTCCTTTCCTTCTACAATCAAAAGTAAATCATAGGTGCCAGAAATAAGATAGCAGCTGGAAACTTCGGGAAAGGAATATATTCGTTCTGCTACCCGGTCAAAACCCACATCCTTCTGCGGCGTAATGTTCACCTCAATGAGTGCCCTGACTTCCGAATCTGCATCCTTGATTATCTCTTTATTGATTACTGTCTTATACTTTAATATCACGCCTTCTTTTTCATATTTTTTTATTGTCTCTTTTATCTTTTGCGGTTTCTTCTTTAGCATCCTGGCAATATCCTCCGGTGCTGTGCGCGCATCCTTTTCTAATATCTCTAATATTTCATCCATTCCTGCCTCCTCACTTTAAATATAGCAAATCTTAGGCCCTTGTCTTTTATGTTCAGAGCGCTTAATCATCTCTCTTACTTTATCTACCTTTTTCTTAGGAAGAACCTGTCTTCTCCTGTTTTCCAGCCGCTCTAATATATCATCCAATTCAGGATAGGTTATCCCTATCTCGCCTTCATCGGTCTGGCCCGGCCAAAGGCCTGCAGTAGGCGGTTTGGTAATGACCTGCTCGGTAATCCCCAATTCTTTGGCTAGTTTTCTTACTTCTTTCTTTAATAAATCGCCTATCGGTAAGATATCCGCCGCTCCATCGCCAAATTTTGTAAAGTAACCAACTTTAATTTCTGATTTATTGCCCGTGCCGCAGACTAAATAATTGAGTTTGTTGGCAAAGTAATAAAGAATTAACATCCTTAAGCGCGGCTTTAGATTTGCCTTAGCTAGACTTGCGGCTCCCGGTAGAATCCTGATGAGATTATCGTATAAATCCGATAAATCCAATGTCTTGGTTTCTATGCCAAGCTTCTTGGCTATTGACTTTGCATCTTTTAAATCTTGTTTTTGGCTGCGGCAGGGTAAAATCAAAGCTAGAAGTCTCTTCTTGCCTACCGTCTGTTTTGCTAAAGCAGCGACTACGCTAGAATCCACTCCTCCTGAAAGACCCATTACTATACCCTTTGCACCCGAATCTTTCAGTTGCTTTCTAATCCAAAAAATAATCTTCTTTTTCATATTTGTTTGAATTATATCATTTAAAGAATGGAGGGTCAAGGAGAGATTGTAGGTCTATTTAATGACGTAACCTTAAGGCCCGGGCGATGCCCATAAAATCCACTTTATCAAACTGCACTCCTGCTAAAAACAAAGTGGGCTCCATTGCCTTCAACCAAATTACTTTTGCGTTAGCATTAAGAGGGGCCTTGTCATCGGGGATAAGAATCTGCATCTCTAAAGGCGTGCCAGGCAACAGGTATTTTGTGGTTACTATCATCCCGCCTCCGCCTGCGCTTATATTTATTATCTTGCCCTTCCCTTCTATTTTTTTGTCATCTAAGCTGTGGAACTCTACGGGAATCTCGATATTGAACCGCTCAAACATCCTGCGCTCTTGCATACAGCCGGTCTCCTTCTCTAAATTATAA
>JAGUUJ010000012.1 GCA_020063525.1 Candidatus Omnitrophota bacterium | reverse complement strand
TTTTAACGAAACTCTCAAAAGGTTTAAGACAGATGGTTAACTCTTTAAGGAAGAAAAAAACCTCCTCGTTAGCCTACATTTTAGAGCACAACCTGGAGATGGTGGAAACCGAATACAAATTTCTCTTGAGGTTAATCAAGACACTTTAATAGTCCTCCTTTTTTAAAGGCCCTCCTCTCTTTTAAGCAAAAATATACTTGACACAGGGTATTTTTTATAATATATTTAATATAATTGATAATCAATATAATTAATTATTAATAGGATTAAATATGTTACAAAGTTCCTTATTAGAATTTGCGGATAAGATGAATGAGGTTATGCCGGGCATCATCCAGGGGTTTGCCCGGCGCCAGACAGATGAATTGTATAAAGGCAAGATTACTCTGCCCCAATTCTTGATCCTGGATTTCTTAAGCCAGCAGGGTGAGTCCAAAATGACGGCTCTGGCGCATTTTATGCATGTGACTACAGCAGCAATGACAGGCATTGTGGATAGGCTTGTCGGTTATGGTTATGTGGTCAGGGTTTATGAGCCCGAAGACAGAAGGATAATTAAGATAAAATTAACGCCTCGTGGCAATGAATTAGTAAGGAAGATTAATGCACAGAGGCGCAGGATGGTTATCAAGATATTCGGCAGCATCTCTGAAGCAGACCGTCAGGATTACCTAAGGATTCTGATGCAGATACACAATATCTTAATTAAAGAAAAAGAGACGTGATGAAAATGAGGAAAAAGGCTTTATTTTTGATAATATTTATTCCAATATTTCCTTTTATCATTAAGGCAGAGGAGATTTCTCTGACCCTGGATGAGGCAATTTCCATAGCTCTTCGGGATAACCGCGATGTCCTGCTTAAGACCGAGGATATTAAAAAGGCAAAAGAAAAGATTAGCGAAGCCAAAGCCGGACTATTGCCTACTCTAAATTTTACCGGCGGCTGGACAGATACGCGGGGCTATTATACCAAAGACCTCATCCAGACTACCAGCCAGACTACCCTGAAACAATACCTCTATAAAGGCGGTAAGACTGTAAATACTATAGAGCAGGACAAATATAAATTTAAAGTTTCGCAAGCCTTATTAGATAAGACAAAATTAGAAACAGCTTTAAATGTGCAGAAGGCCTTTTATACCCTTTTATTAGCCAGTGAATTTGCTAATTTAAATAAAAATATAACAGAGAATACCAAAGCGCATTTGGATGTAATTGAGGCGCGCTACCTTGCTGGCCAGGCCTGCGAATCAGATATTTTAAAGATTAAACAATCTTTAAGCACGGTAATAGAGGCTTATGAAGCGTCTTTAAATCAGGCAGAGGCGGCTCATGCGCTTTTGCGCAACTTATTGTATCTTGATGAGGCAGTGAAAATAAATCCTGCAAGTCAATTTGTTTATGCAGCGAAAACAGTTGCCTATGATGAAGGATTTTTGCAGGCCATGAAAAACCGGCCAGAGATAGGGCAATATGCAGCCCAGGAAGAGGCAGATAAAAAGTCAATTGAAATCGCAAAAGCAGATAACCGGCCAAATATTTATGCCTCTTGGGATTATTACAGCCGTTCTCATCTTAGCGCAACAGCGAGTAGAGGCTGGAATGATTATAATGTCATAGGCCTAACTTTTTCCTGGCCGATATTTGACGGTTGGGCAACTAAAGCCAAGGTAGAACAGGCGATTATTGATTTAAAAGAAACACAGCTTACCAAAGAAAAGACCATAAAAGATATTGCCCTAGAATTAAAGAGTGCCTATTTAGACCTAAAAAATGCCATTGCTAAAATGAAGTCTGCGCAAGTCCAGATTGATTTATACAAGGATACGCTTTCGGTTGCGGAAGAAAAATACAAAGCAGGTATAGCTAGTTCCTTGGATTTAAATGATGTATCTTTAGGTTATGAGGTTTCTTTGTTTAATCAAAAACAAGCCGTTTATGACTACATCTTAGCCCAGGCGCGTTTTGATAAAGCTACAGGAGGATTGTGATGAAATTACGAGTTACGAGTTACGAGTTACGGGTTACGGGTTTATTATTGAGTTTATTGCTAACCTTTGGCTGTCAGCCGAAGCGAGAATTAGAGAAAACCCCTGAGGTCATACCGGTTAAGGTTTTAAAGGTTAGACTAAAAGAAATTCTTGAGGCCCTGGAGTATACCGGCAATATCAAAGCCCAGGATGAAGCGATAGTTTATCCTAAGGTAAGCGGAAAGATTATGGAAAAAGTTAAAGTTGACGGAAGCCCTGTAAACAAAGGTGAGACCATTGCCTATATTGATCGGGATGAGGTAGGGCTTAAATTTGAAAAGGCGCCAGTGGAGAGTCCTTTGGCCGGAATAGTGGGTAGAGTTTATGTGGACATCGGTGAAAATGTAACTGCACAAACACCCATAGCTTTAGTGGTAGATATGGATAAGGTAAAGATAGATCTAGATATTCCTGAGAAATACCTGCCTAAAGTTTCTAAAGGACAGGAAGCCCAGATTGGTGTTGATGCATATCCAGAAGAAGAATTTTCTGGCCGGGTGGCTAAGATCAGCCCGGTTGTCGATTTAACCACGCGTTCAGCTCCGATTGAGATAACTGTGGATAATCCCCAGCATCGCTTAAAATCCGGAATGTTTGCTAAGGTAAGATTGATTCTCAAGGAGCACAAAAATGTCCCGGTTATCTTAAAAGAAGCAGTGATGGGTAAAGAGCCTGATTTATATGTATATATGGTAAAGGATAATCAGGCGATTTTGCAAAAAGTTACCCTAGGGTTACGTCAGGGTCCCTATTTTGAGGTGCAGGAGGGTCTAAAGGAAGGCGACCTCATCGTAATTATGGGGCAACAGAGGCTTCGGGATAATGCCCAGGTAAGTGTAGAAATAGAAGAAGAACAAAAACTAGAATAAAAAAATGAACCTCCCTGAATTCGGCGTTAAAAAGCCGGTGACCAACTTAATGATTTTTTCCGCTATTCTTATTATTGCCTTTTATAGTTTGTCGCGTTTAGGAATTGATATGATGCCTGAAATTGAGCCGCCGGCAATAACCGTGATCGCATCTTACCCCGGAGCCAGCCCCGAAGATGTGGAGATAAAGGTAACCGAACCATTAGAGAATCAACTTGCCACTACGCCAGGCCTTGATAAGCTCACTTCCCGTTCCTTAGAAGGAGCCTCTTTGCTCACGCTTAAATTTAAGTGGGGAACAAATCTCGATGAGGCATCCAATGATATACGCGACCGCATTGAATTAGCCAAGCGCTTTCTCCCCGATATACCGGATGAGATGGATAATCCCTTCATCTTTAAATTTAATACGGCGATGATGCCCATCCTTTTTATAGGGATAACCGCCGAACAGTCTTATCCTGAGCTTTATGATTTGATTGATAAAAAGGTAGGAGATGCCCTCCGTCAGATTCCCGGAGTGGGCACGGTTCAACTCTATGGAGCATTAGAACGACAGATAAATGTCTGGATAAACCGAGAAAGACTTGAAGGATACGGATTTTCCATACTCGATATACAAAACGCTATCAGACAGGAAAATATTACTCAGCCCTTAGGAGGGATAAAATCAGGGCTTACTGATTATCTATTGCGTTTACCCGGCGAGTTTGCCACACCCGAAGAAATAAATCTGATTATTTTAGGTAAACGTGACGGTAAATCTGTTTATTTGAAAGACGTGGCCAGGATCGAAGACAGTTTTAAGGAAATAACGATGAAAGTCAGAATTAATAAACATCGCGGACTGATGATGTCGATTCAGAAACAGACCGGAGTCAACACCGTAGAAGTAGCCAGCCGCGTAAAGAATGTTTTAAAGGGACTCCAGAATAATCTTCCGTCGGATGTTAAGATGTTTACTATCTTTGATACTTCCCAGGACATTATAAATGCGCTGGATTCATTGAAGTCCGCATTGTGGTTGGGAATAGTATTTGTGATTCTGGTGGTCTGGTTTTTCCTGCGGCAATTTAAAAGCAGCTTGATTATTGCCCTGACCATTCCTTTCTCGCTTCTCATTGCCTTTATCTATCTTTTCCTAAGCGGCAGGACCATAAATACTATCAGTCTTTCTTCCCTGGCTATTGCCTGCGGTATGGTGGTGGATAATGCCATCGTGATTGTAGATAATGTCTACCGGCATTTGGAAAAGGGCCAGAGGCCCCAGGAAGCTGCTATTTTTGGGACCTCTGAGATGTTTCTGGCTGTGGCTGCCTCCACTTTTACTACGGTAGTGGTCTTTCTGCCCATGCTCTTAATTACCGGTGTCGTCGGCATTATGTTTGGAGAGTTAGCGATTATTGTTACGGTTACGCTCCTGGCTTCTCTTTTCACGGCAGTGACTTTTAGTCCGATGCTTTGCGCAAAATGGTTTAAAACTAATTCCAACTCTCTCGCTGACCAGGCAAAAGGTCAACGTAAGAGCAGGATTAAAAAATTATATGATGTATCTGAAAGGTGGTTTAAATGTGGTGAGGATTTTTATGCCGGGTCACTGTCCTTTTGCCTGGGTCATAAAAAAATAGTTGTTTTCGGATTTTTAGGGGCATTCACCTTAAGCTTATTTTCCACCCGTTTTATCGGTAATGAATTTATTCCTGACGAGGATACAGGGGATGTCCGCGTAACCGTCAACCTTGCTTTAGGCACGAGACTTGAAGAAACCGATAAAGTAGCCAAAAGAATTGAGGATATTATTCAGGCGTATGTGCCTGAGGCAAAGCTTATGTTTGCCAGACCGGGGACCACGCCAGGGGCAGGCAGAGCCATGGGGGGGTCATCTGGGGAACATATTGTAGTGGCAGGAGCAAAACTTGTGCCTAAACAGGAAAGAAAGCGTTCTGTTTTTGAGATAGGCCAAATAGTCAGGAGCCGGATCAGACGCATTCCGGGTGTATTAAAGGTGGATGTTTCCACAGGTAATCCCATGGGCAGAATCATTACTGGAATGGGAGGAAAAAGTATACAACTAGAGATTATCGGGCATTCATTTGAAGAGACCAATACTCTGGCAGAAAAGATAAAAGGGATTATGGAAAAGATCCCCGGTGCCGTGGATGTAAGTATCTCAAGGGAGATAAACCGTCCGGAGTTAAGGATTGCTGTAGATAGGGAGAAGGCAGCTAATTTAGGCTTGAATATGAATACCATTGCCTCAAGTATTAAGACATTTATCGAAGGTTCCACTGCCAGTAAATACCGGGAGAAAGGCGAGACCTATGACATATATGTAAGGCTGGAAGAAGCATCGCGCTCAAAAATAGAAGATATCGAAAACTTAGCACTGGTTTCACCGCTTACCGGAAAACAGGTAAGACTCGCCAATTTTACCCGACTTTATGAGGTATCAGGTCCTGTGGAGATCGAGCGGCAAAACCGGGAAAGGGTAGTGAGGGTAGAATGTAATATATTTAAGCGTTCAGCAGGAAAGGTCAGAGAAGCTCTTAAAAAAGAGCTAAGCAAGATTATCTTGCCTCAAGATGTGCTGCTAAATTTTGGCGGTGAAGCAGAGGAGCAGGCTAAGGCATTCAAGGATTTAACCCTTTTACTGATATTGGGCATTGCGCTGGTGTATATGGTCATGGCTGCCCAGTTTGAATCCCTGATAGACCCATTTATCATTATGTTTGCGGTTCCTTTTACCTTCACAGGTGTGATCTTAGGATTCCTTTTAACAGGGACAACCTTGAGTGTCATCACCTTCCTGGGTATAATTATGCTGATGGGAATCGTGGTAAATAATGCAATCGTCTTGATAAGTTACATAAACATCCTGCGGGCAAGAGGTCTGTCAATGCTCGAAGCAGTTACTCTCGGCGGTAAAGAAAGGTTAAGGCCAGTGCTTATGACTACCATTACCACGCTGGTAGGTCTTCTGCCTTTAGCTATATCCAGAGGCGAGGGTTCTGAGGTATGGCAACCATTGGGTATAACCATGATAGGCGGTTTAAGCATTTCAACTTTAATTACCATGTTATTTGTGCCTACGCTTTATGCAGTAGTGGAGGCAAGAATTAAGAAAAATGGGGGCAAGAAAAAGTGATTAAAATGGTAATGATTGTCTACAACGAAGCCATAGATGCAGAAGCAATGGAAGTTTTGGATCAGTGCACGCTTAAAAATTATACTAAGATTACAGGAGTATTCGGTAGCGGCACAACTTCCGGAACCCATTTAGGTAATGACATCTGGCCGGGAAGAAACAATATTTTGTATATCGCCTGCGAGGAAAAACAAGCTAAACAAACTCTTTCCTGTATAAAAGAATTGCGCAAGAAATTAGGTAAAGAAGGCATTAAGGCTTTTGTCCTGCCGCTTGAAGAAATAACCTAACCCCTGTAATATCTAAAAGTTTTATTCCCGCCAAAAAATCCTTGACACAGTTTAATTTTTTTATATAATAAAATTTAAATAGTAAAATTTTACTATATATTTAGATAAGGAATGGTTTAATGGATTGGGAGCCCAAGACTAAAGAAAAACTTGAAGCGATGATCGCAAAGATACCCGTTTTCCATCGCCGCATCACCGAAGAAACAGTGACCAAGAAATCCGAGGAGATTGCGCAATTAAGAAATTCTGGGCAGGTCCGAGAAGAGGACGTAATCAGCGCCTTCTTTTCCGATGTTCCTTCCCCATTTTATAGTATGATGGTTAGACTCCTGGAACAGACAGGATTTGATTATAAAAAATACGGCTTTCCCCAAGACGCGAATTCACGCTAATCCGACGCGAATTTTCGCCAATAGAATATTCGCGACCGTTAGCATTAGATTCGCGAAAATTAGCGTTTAGATGAAAATAGCAGTTATTGGTGCAGGCGCCATAGGTAATCTTGTTGCCGGATACTTAAAATTAAAAGGCCAGGATGTATTTCTCGTAGGCCGTAATGATTCGGTCGGAGTGATAAAAGAAAAAGGCCTGCAAATTTCCGGTGTAAGGAATAATTTTAACATTCAGATTGATGTATCTGAAAGATTAAGCCAGAATTCAGACCTCGCGATTCTGACCACCAAGACGCAGGATGTTGAGGGAGCAGTAAAAGAAAATTTAAGATTTGTTGAAGGTGCAACAATATTGACCACGCAAAATGGCGTCCAGGCAGACAGCATTGTTTCTAAATACATTCCCAAAGAAAACATCATCTCAAGTATTGTAATGTTTGGGGCAACTTATTTAGAACCGGGTAAGGTGGTGCATAATTTCGAAGGCAACTGGATTATGGGCAGCATGTTCGGTAAAGACAACAGCCATATAGCGAAGATAAGCGAAGTTTTAAATAAGATTTTTCCTATTGTTGTGGCTGAGAATATCCAGGGGATGAAGTATCTAAAAATCTTTGTTAACGCCAATAATTGTATACCTGCAATATTAGGCACAAGCATGCAGGAGGCCTTTTCGGATATTGATATCAGCCGTATAAGTGTCGCTATATGGAAAGAAGGTTTAAAGGTTATTTCCCTCTCAGCCATAAATCTAGTTTCCTTGCCCGATTTTCCCTTAGAGCGCCTGACTAAATTGACCTCCATTCCAATTACTGAGGCAGCAAAGATATTTTCCGGTATTATGACTAACTTAAGCAAAGAGGCTCTTTACGGTTCAATATTACAGAGTATAAAAAGAAGCAGGGCTTCGGAAATAGATTATATCAACGGTGAATTTGTCCGCCTGGCTAAAGATAACAATTTTGCCGCACCCTTAAATAAAAAGTTAGTGAAAATGGTACATCAGGTAGAAGAGACTAAACGATTCTTTACTAAGGAAGAGTTGTTAAATAAGACAAAAGGGATGATTAACTAAATGTCTAAGATTAATTCCCCTTTTCCCAGATTGAAACTCACGGTAACTAATGTTTTTGGCGATTGTTATCATGGATATAAAATCGGCGATGAATTAGTTCTGGAAGATTTTACCCACCCACCGGAATTCTTCTGTTTAGGGTTAGCGCATGCGCTTTTTCCGGTTATCTATGCCTTAAGTTTTGGAGCAAAGTTTCCTTTTCGGGATAACCAACGTTCGTTATCAGTTACCTGCCCCGACGGTGGAAAGTTAGAGTTTAAGGCAGAGATTTTGGATAAAGATGGGAAAGCGGAGATACTGCCTAAAGAGCCTGGAGCGGGAAAAGGCCCCCAGCCAAAAAAGATACTCATTGAAGTGGTCAAGTCAAAAGGCAGGTGCACTTACGGTTATAAATTAGGGGATAAATGGGAGACGCAAGGTTTGAAATGTATTCCTGGTTTTTGCGGTGCGGCGTTTCATGCGGCCTTCCCTGCGTTTTTTGCCCTTAATTTTGGTGCTGAGTTTTTCTTTATGAATAGTCCTAATTCTATAGATACTGTTACCTGCCCTGACGGCGGTAACATTGTTTTTAAAGTAACGCGCATCGAAGAGGATAAAAAGAAATAAAAATGCAAAAAAGAAGAGTGGTTATCACAGGTGTAGGTGTTGTTTCCCCCAATGGCATTGGGAAAGATAATGTCTGGCAGGGGATGTCTTCAGGTAAATCAGCAGTCAGACTGGTGGATGGTTTTGATGTTTCACTATTTAATACCAGGATTGCGGCGGAAGTGCGTGATTTTGACCCCTTTAAACTCGGCCTTACACATGAAGAAGCTATGCGTATGGATAGATATGTGCAGTTTGGCGTGGTCTGTGGGGATATGGCTTTAAAAGATAGTGGGTTGGATTTATCTAAAGAAGATCCTGAGCGCATTGGCGTATGTCTGGCTAATGCCATCTGCGGTACAAAATATATGGAAGAGGAATTCGCCTTAGTTACCGACGACGGCAAAAACCCCATTGACCCCTCGAGAGTGCGGCCGGATTTATATGATGCAGCAATGTTTAATACTCCTTCAATTGAAATATCGGCCAGATACGGATTAAACGGGGTTTGCAATACGCTTTCTACAGGATGCACTGCCGGAACAGATTCCTTAGGGTTTGCCTTAGAGGTAATTCAGGATGGCGACGAGGATATAATGTTTGCCGGAGCTGCAGAAGCGCCAATTACACCCGTTACTTTTGGCGCATTTGATGTGGTGAATGTTTTATCTGTACGCAATGATAATCCGCAAGCTGCCAGCCGGCCATTTGATAATAAACGCGACGGATTTGTCCTCTCAGAAGGAGCGGGCATATTAATTTTAGAAGAATTGAATCATGCCCTTCGGCGCAATGCATATGTTTATGCAGAGATAGTTGGTTTTGGCACAAGCTGTAACGCCTTTCATATGACTGACCTGCCCGCAGATGGAACTGCTATGGCAAATTGTATTCATCTGGCGCTAAAAGACGCAGGCATAAGACCGCAGGATATAGATTACATTAATGCGCACGGCTCATCCACGCGTATGAACGATATCTTTGAGACCTCTGCCTATAAGATGATCTTTGGCGATTATGCTTATAAGTTGCCGGCGAGTTCCCTGAAGTCCATGATTGGCCATCCTTTGGCAGCAGCCAATGCTGTGGAGCTGGTTGTCTGCGCGATGATTTTCCAGAAGGACACCCTTCCACCGACGATAAATCAGGAAGAAAAAGACCCTCTATGTGATTTAGATTATATTCCCAATGTGGCCAGAGCCAAAAAGGTAAATACAATCCTCAAGACCAGCAGTGGGTTTTCTGGGATACATTCGTCGTTGGTTATTAAACGTTTGGAGGATTAGTGGAAAAGGTTGCCGTTACAGGTTTAGGTATAGTTGCACCTTCTGGTATCGGCCGCCGGCAATTCTGGGCGAATATTAAATCCGGGAGGTCTTTTATAAAAAAGATTACCCGTTTCGATGCTTCAAAATATCCGTCGCACATTGCCGGGCAAATAGATGATTTGGAAAAATACAGCCATGTCTCAGAGCGGCTTTTAAAGAAGATAGATGCCTTTTCGCATATGGCACTTATTGCATCAGAACTGGCTTTGCAGGACGCCGGGATAGATATTAAAAAAGAAAACCCTAACTTGGTAGGTATATTTTTAGGTAATGCCATTGGCGGCTGGTTATATGCTGAGACAGAACTACGCGATTTGTATATCGAGGGCCGCGATGGAGTATCGCCTTACATGGCTTCAGCCTGGTTTCCTGCTGCGCCGCAGGGCCAGGTTTCTATTTATTATGGCATAAAGGGTTTTAGCAAGACCATAGTTGCAGACAGGGCGAGCTCCTTAGGAGCAATTGGCTATGCACGTAAGACATTAAATAAAGGAAAGCTAAATATGATTTTAGCCGGCGGCATGGAAGCTCCGGTTACGCCTTATGCCTTATTATGTTGCAATACCTACGGCGGATTATCCACTGATAACGCGCATCCTGAGAGTGCCTACCGGCCTTTTGACAAAAACCGCCGGGGATTTGTTATTGCCGAAGGCGCAGGCATTGTAGTGATGGAGCCTAAAGAGCGGCCATTAGAACGGGGCGCAAATATATTGGCCTATATTTGCGGATACGGTACAAGTTGCGATGGCCAAAACAGAATAAATCCCGACCCGCAAGGCAGGCAATTAGCCCGGGCAATTAAAATGGCCCTAACTGATGCAGGAATAACAGCAGATGAAATTGATTATATAAGTTTAGACGGCTTGGCAGTGGATATCTGGGATAATTCAGAGCTCAAGGCAATAAAAAACATTTTCGGCAAGAGAGTAAAAGATATACCTATAAGTTGTCCTAAATCAATGTTTGGAAATTTACTGGGCGCCTCAGGGGCTGTAGACTTAATTATTACAATTTTAGCGATGGAGAATGATTTAGTTGCGCCGACAATAAATTTAGATACACCAGCTTGCCCGGGTTTAAATTATATTATAAAAGAAGCTAAGGAGCATAAAATAAATAAGGCCCTGATAATTTCACGCGGTAGGGGCGGGATAAATTCAGTACTTGTGGTGGAAAAAGTTTAAAGCGGAGGAAGCTATATGAAGATCTTGTTTGTTATGCCGAAAGTAGGTTCGTGGGCAACGCACGGAATCCATAAGTCGCCAAATCAATTGTATGCGCACTGGGCGGCATATATACGAGAGCGGGGATATAACGATGTCGCGGTTATTGACGGCAGGGCCCATGAAACACCCATGGACCAATTAATCGAAGAAGTCAAAGCCAAGAATCCTGATATCGTGGTTATGGGCGAGCAGATACACGGTTATGCCGGATACGGCGTTTTACGCCACTTTAGAGAGGCGGCTCAAAGAATAAAGCAGGCGCTTCCCAAAACCAAAATAATCTTAGGGGGCTTATGGTATTCAGCTATGCCTGTGCCGACCCTGGAAGAAAATCCCGCCGTGGACTTTGTCGTTATGGGGGAAGAGGAATCTTTCGCGGATTTAATCGAGGCCATAGATAAGAAGAAAGACGTAGCAGGCGTGGGCGGAGTTACCTCGCGTATTGACGGGAAAATTGTCATGGGCCCGCACAGATCACTGATGACTGATTTGGATAAGCTGCCGTTACCGGCCTATGATTTATTCCCCATGGATAAGTACGTCGGCCATACCCATTGGAAGCCATTTGTAGACATGATTACTTCGCGGGGGTGTCCTTCCGCTTGCACCTTCTGCTATGAATGGGACCAGTTTGACCCGCGTTCACCGTCTGATTTTTTAAAGTGGCGCGCCAAGTCTCCGGAAAGAGTTATTGAGGAACTCGAACTTTTACACAAAAAATACGGCGTTAAAGTCGTGGTTATACAGGACGATAATTTTAATGTCGACCCTGCCAGGGTAAAAAGGTTCTGTGAGCTGAAGAAACAGAAAAACATACCGACTAAATGGGTCTCCTTGGGCAGGGCTGTTGATTGGGTAAATTGTGAATCAATTTTGCCCCTGATGAAAGAAACGGGTTTATTTATGGGTGTATTCGGAATTGAAGTCACGACACAGGAGGAACTAAAAAGAATCGCCAAGGGAACTACTATCGGCCAGATTAAGAAAACTATAGAGATATTGCGCAGGAACGATATCGCTATCGTCGCCGATATCATGATCGGGTTTGATTATGACACAGAATCAATAATTAAACAGAGGTTTGAATTTGCCGATCAGGTTGACCCCGATGTTTTATGGATTGGGTATGTAACTCCCGCGCCGAATTCTCCGATGTGGAGGATAGCGTTGAAGAAAAACTGGATTGACCCCAAGAAAGTTGATTTTAGCACCTGGGATTTCTTACACCCGGTTATCCCTACCGACCATCTTTCCATTGAAGAATTAGGCCGTTTGGGTTCCTGGTGTATGCGCGAATTTTACTCCAAGCCCGGAAGGATAAACCGGATTATGGAGAGCAATTTTGATATACTCGCCAAACTATGTTTCCAGGATGTTATGGCTGGCGTCGGCAAGTGGGAAGCAGGAGCAACCAAAGGCGAAGTGCATGTATAGGGTCTGTCCCCTTTGAGGACTCTCCCTAATATCTTGGGAGGGACAGATATGGATACCAAAACTAAAGTAAAAGACGTTCTAGTAAATCTTTTAAAAGTAAAGCCCGAGGAGTTAAAAGACGATGTAAAGCTTTGCGACGGCATAGGAGTTGATTCTACAGAGATGGTGGAGGCACTTATTGCTTTAGAGAAGGCCTTTAACACAAAATTAAGCTCCAATGAAATAGGCAAGTTTTCAACTATTAATGAGATTGAAAAAGTTATACAATCAAAGATTAGTAAATGATATCGTGTTATGAAAATAATCGACCTGAGTTTACCTATTGACGAGAAGGCGTTTGAGATGCATCGCGTTGATATAGAACGCATCAGCCATAAGGCAGGCGTGGAGAAATTTAACCGGGTCATCATGGGTAAGACTCTTTTAGGTAAGATCAAATACGCTTTGGGTATGCGTATCGTAAAAAAAGAAGACTTGCCAGATGAAGAGTTTCTTTCGCTTGAGATTGTGCATGCCCCGGTGCATGTCGGCACCCATCTTGATTATTCCTTCCACTACGGCTCAAAATCGGAAGGTAGACCTGCCAAGACTGCTGAAGAGATCCCTCTTGAGTGGTGTTATTATGACGGAGTTAAGATAGACCTTTCCCATAAGAAACCAAATGAGGTCATCGGGGCGCAAGATTTAGAGAGCGGATTAAAGAAGATAAATTACTCTCTTAAGCCGAATGATATTGTGCTTTTGTTTACCGGTGCAGATAGATTGTACGGCACCCCGAAATATTTTAGCGATTATCCGGGCATAGACATTTCGGCCATAGACTATCTTCTGGATAAAGGAATAAAAATTTTTGGCGTGGACACTATGGGTATTGACCGGCCATACAGGTTTATGCTTAGTGAATTCTTGAAGACAAAAGACCCGAAGAAATTATATCCGGCACACTTTTACGGCAGAAAGAGGGAGTTTATCCATATAGAACGGTTAAGCAATCTCGATAAGCTTCCAGATCGCGGATTCAAGGTTATCTGTTTTCCGGTACGTATAAAACAGACCGGCGCTGCCTGGGCAAGGGTAGCGGCAATTTTATAGGAGGAAATATGGGCCATACCTGTAATTCGATACTTATCAATGCGCCTTATGATTTAGTTTTTGATATTTCTAATGATATTGCGCGCTGGACAGAATTATTCGGCACAGAATACAAAAAAGCCGAAGTCGTCAGAAAAGAAGGCAATAAAATTACTTTTCGCTTGACCGATGACGAAGATAAATCCTGGCAATCCTGGCGTTTATTATCTAAAGATAAATATTTCACTTACGCGGAAAGAGAAGAGCCGAAGTTCCCTTTTAAATATATGAAGATTATCTGGCTCTATACCCCTAAGCCCGAAGGCATAGAATTGACCTGGATTCAGCACTTTGAAATGGATGATAAGGCCAAGTTTAATGATGAGCAGGTAGAAGGCTTTATCAATAAGCACTCAAAAGAAAATTTACAAATCTTTAAAGAGGTTATAGAGAAAGAAGCGGTTCAAAGGAGGTAAAGGTGAACGTAGATTTAAAAGGCAAAGTTGCGATTATTACAGGCGCAAGCAGGGGGATTGGAAAAGCCATTGCTAAAACTTGCGCGGGTTTAGGCATAAACTTAAGTATTGCTGCGCGGGGCGAAGGCCCGTTGAAAGAAACCGCGGATGAGATTGCCAAAGATTACAAGGCGCAGGTCCTCGGCGTGCCGACTGATGTCACCAAATTAGAAGATTTGGAAAACCTGGTGAATAAGACAAAAGAGAAATTCGGCAGAATCGATATTCTTATAAATAATGCGGGTGTTTCCAGCCAATACCCTTTTGAAAAGCAGCCCTTTGAAGATTTTGAGAGCTTAGTGCATACCAATTATCTGGGTTATGTGCGCCTGATACGTTTGGTGATAAATGATATGATTAATAACAAGTCCGGGGCAATCATTAATTTGGTTTCCGGCTCAACCCTTTGTGACCCGCTTCCGCGGAATTTCTTAGTCTATAGTTCACTTAAGGTCGGGCTGCGTGCTTTTTCCAAAGGCTTATTCTGGGAGATGCGCGACCGCGGGATAAAAATAACCTCGATTCTTCCCGGAGTCACAGATACGGATTTGACCGGTAAACTTCAAGAGATAACCGCGGATACCTCAAGATTAATGACTACTGAAGCAATTGAGAATGCAGTTAAGTTTGCTTTAACTGTCCCGGTAAATGTCTGTCCTCTGGAAATCGCCGTGATAAACCAACAGACCCCCTGGACAGCTCCGGTTATACCTTTCAAACAGGAACACCCGCAAAAATAAATGAACAAAAAATACACTAAAGGAAATTAAAGCTCTTTACGAAAAAGAGATAACCGAGAGGATATTGAGGAGCACGGAACATTAGATGATTATTGATAGCCATTCACACTGGTTGCCCGAAGAGATAATTGCCAACGCCCATTTCTTTTCTAAGGCCTGGGGTGATATCGAAGCACAAATTAAGATAATGGATGAGGTAGGAATTGATAAAGCGGTACTTAGCTATCCTACGTCAGATGCGCATTTAAAACTCGGGAGTTTCAGCTATGTTTCGCGCCTTTACAATGACAATGTAGCAAAGATTATCAAGCGCCATCCTGGGAAGTTTATTGGTGCGGCAGTTCTGCCTGTAGATAACTCTCAGGATATGACGGTTGAATTAAAAAGGACGACTCAGGAATTGGGATTTAAAGCAGTTTCTTTAGCCAGCAGTTATAACGGCGTCTACATTGATGACAAGAGATTTTTGCCTATATATAAAATAGCCCAGCAGAACAATATCCCGATTTTTGTGCATTCGCAGATAATCAACCCAATCGGCTTTGAGCGCGTTTCCGACCCCTTGCTTACGCCGGTAATAGAATACGTGTTTGATACTACCATCTGTATCGGTAAACTCTTAATGTCGGATATCCTAAAGGAATACAGAGAAGTCAAATTTATTTTTGCGCATTTTGGCGGCGTGATTCCTCATCTGGCATATCGCTTTGATGCGACTTACCAGATGCTAAGGGGCATAAACTTCGTAAAGGACTTAAAAGGGAATCCTACTGAGTATTTGAGAAATATTTATGTTGATACCAGCGGCGATATAAAAAAGACTAATTTTCTTTCTGCCTTGGAATTATTAGGGCCCAAACATATATTATGGGGTAGTGATTGGCCAGCGAAGAAAGATATCGCCAGTTCAACCCAAGCGGTAAAAAATTTAGACATAAACGAAGAGGATAAAGAAAATATTTTAGGTAAGAATTTAGAAAATATCTTAAAAGGAGCGTAATCAATGCAGATGCAAAAGGAAATTCATTTAACCGGGCGCGATCTTACCCAGATGGTGCAATTAAGGCCGCAGGATGTAGGTAAATATGCGATTGTGCCCGGGCCAAAAGATAGATTAGAGGTATTGATTAAGAAACTGGAAAACCCCATACGGAATTTTTCTTTTATGGAATATACGATGTATACCGGCTTATATAACGGCATTAAGATAACTGCAATAAACGGCGGAAGGTTTTCTACGGATACCTCCATTACTACTGAGGTTATGTGTAACGCCGATATTCAGGATATTATCCGCATTGGTACCTGCGGAGCGCTGAGTGAGAATATTAAAGTCGGAGATTTAGTAGTGGTGGGCAAAGTAATCCGCGGTGACGGGGTTACGCCTTATTATGTGGATAATGATTTTCAAACAGTTGCCGATAAAAAGATCAGCGATACCTTATATGATGTGGCTAAAAGTATGGGCGTAAACGTACACCACGGCATAACCTGGACTACAGATGCGCTTTTACGGGAGACAAGAGAGATTGTGGAGGCAAAACGCAGAGAAGGCGCGATTGCCGTAGATATGGTCTCATCAGCGCTATTAACTATTGCGCAAATTTATAATGTGAAGGCTGGCGCAATATTGGCGGTAAGCGATAATGTTATCACCGGTGAAATGGGTTTTATGAATCCGCTTTATTACATCGCAGAAACCATGCTGATTGAAATTGCTTTGGAGACTGTAAAAAAACTAGAAGTAAAATAAAATGAAATTTTCACCATTATTTTGGCCAATTAAGTTTAAGAATAATATTATTTATATCCTAGATGAAACTGCCTTGCCCAAGAATTTAACTTATCTTAAAGCTAGGAATTACCAGGAAGCGTGCACAGCGATAGAGAATATGAAGACACGGGCAGTAGGCCAGGTGCTTTTGGTTATGTATACCTTCCTTCTTGAGTTCAGAAAAAATAAAAATAAAAAAGATATTTTTCCTGTTTTAGCTAAGGTAGCCAAGACAATTAATGCTGCTCGTCCGACTTTGCCTTTTAAAATATTAACCGATATGGTTTTGGGTTGGGTAGCAAAAAACGAACCCTTGGAAGAAAATATTCTGGGATTCTTAGAAATGCTTAAAAATAAACGTATCCGGCAGGCAGGGGCGGCAAGTAAATTGATTAAAGATAAAGATGCAATTCTTACCCATTGTAATGTCAGCGGGCTGATGCCTTTGATTGCTGAGTCTTGCCTTAAGGATAAAAAACATATTAGTTTCTTTGCAACGGAAACCAGGCCCTATCTACAGGGAGCGCGTTTAACAGCCTGGGAACTGAAACGCGCGGGATTTCCGGTTACTATAATTGCTGATAATATGGTTGCGCAGGTAATGTCAGAAGGCAAAATTAATAAAGTTATTGTCGGCGGAGATCATCTTGCCCAAAACGGCGATATCGCCAATAAAATCGGTACTTATCAGATAGCCCTTTTAGCAAAGCATTTTCATATCCCCTTCTATGTTTTATGCCCTCCGGCATCAAAAGTTAAAAGCGGCAGAGACATTAAAATAGAAATAAGGCCGGAAGAAGAATTATTAGAATTTAAAGGCATGCGTATTGCCCCGGCAGGCGTCGAAGGTTATTATCCTGCTTTTGATATCACTCCAAATAGTTTGATTACAAAACATATTTATTTAGAAATTTGATCTTTATGGCTGAGAGAGAAAACATTTTAAGAGAAGAGCTCATTAAAATAGGTAAGAGGCTAAAGGAGCAGCGCCTCGTCGTGGCCAGGTCAGGAAACCTGAGCTCCAGAATTGATGAGAATAATATTCTTATTACTGCTACGGGTAGTTCTTTGGGCGATTTAAAAGCCGAAGATATTATTCAGGTTGATTTGACAAAAGATACAGATGCTGCCGGTAAGAAATTAAGCACAGAATTCCCTCTGCACAGTTTAATTTATAAAACCTTCACCCCAAAAACCATCATTCATTGCCACCCGCCTTTGATTAACGGTTATTTTTCGGTATATTCCAACCTGAAAGTGTTAACCTTTGAATCAAAACTTTATCTGGGAGATGTGCCCGTCGTAGAGCAGGAGACACCGAGCATCACTAAACCGGAATTGGTAATAGATGCCTTAAAGATAAATAATCTGGCCGTGATTAAGAATCACGGAGTAGTGGCAATAGGCGAAAACTTTATAGAGGCATTATATTTAATCGATACTTTAGAAGAGGCAGTAAGGGTAGCGGGTATCGCGAGGCTATTTAATAAAGGGATGCTTGATGAGTTTGATAAACAACTCAAGGAAAGTTTAAGCGAAAAGGATACTGCTTTTGAGATGTTCTCGCGCGAACACATACAAAAGCTCGTGGATCTGGTTAATCAAGACGAATTCATTGCAGAAAAAGGCAAGGATTCGGATTTAACTTTAAAACTTGCGATTAAGCTTGACGGGGCAAACTCGGCCTATAAATTTATCTTTGAGAAAGGCAAAATCACAAAATTAGAATTTGATGAAGATACGCCTTTTGTAATTTCTGCGCCGCACCACGTTTGGGAATTAATATTTCTGGGTAAGCTCGACCCCTTTGTGGCAACCACACAGGGGAAAATGAAACTAAAAGGAGATTTAGGAAAACTTTCGCGCTGGTATGTGCCCTTTAGCCGGCTATTTGAGTTGTTTAAACAGGTTAAAATCAAATGAAGCAGAAAATAATCAATCCTTCTACAGACGAGGTTATTACGGAGTTAGAGCTTGCCGGCAAAAAAGAAGTAGAGTCGGCAATAAGTTCTGCTCGAGTTGCCTTTGATAAAGGGACGTGGCCGGCAATTTCTTTGAAAGAACGTAAAAATTTTCTTCTAAAGATATCTCAGGGGATTTTGGATAAGGCAGGAGATTTGGCTAAATTAGAATCATTGAATACAGGTAAGCCGATTAAAGAATCAACCTTTATGGATATACCGTCTTCGGCAAAAACATTTGAATTTTTTGCCAATAACTTAGAAAAATACTTAGGGCCCGATACCTTAAAATTACAAGATGCGCATTGTCAACTTCTACGCGAACCCCAAGGCGTGGTAGTACTAATTGTTCCCTGGAATTATCCCTTGTTAATTGCCTCATGGAAGTTGGCAGCTGCATTAGCTTGCGGCAATACAGTTGTTTTAAAGCCTTCCAGTTTAACGCCGTTGACAGCGTTAGAATTAGCTAAAATTATTCAGGAAGCTGATTTGCCTAAAGGAGTGGTTAATATTATTAACGGAAGCGGTGCAGGCTTAGGTGAAGCCTTGTGTTCGGATAAACGCGTGGATATGATTTCTTTTACCGGAAGCAATGCCACAGGTAAACAAATTATTGAGTACGCCTCAAAAAATGTAAAGAAGTTGATTATGGAATTAGGCGGTAAATCTGCAAGTTTAATCTTAAAAGATGCGGATTTAGAGTTAGCGGTAAATGGTTCCCTGTGCTCCATATTTTTAAATCAGGGCCAGATGTGCACAGCCATGTCGCGCATCTTTGTTAAGGATGATGTATATGATAAATTCATCAATGATTTTACAGAGAAAGTAAAACGTATTAAATTAGGTGATAGTCTCGGCTATGAAACACAGATGGGCCCTTTGATTTCCGATGAGCAGCGCAAAAGAGTCCTTGAATATGTAGAAAAAGCAAAACATCAAGGCGCAAAATTACTCTGCGGAGGTAAAATCCCTGACGATCCAAGGCTGAAGAATGGTTTTTTCTTTGAGCCAACTGTATTTTCTGAAGTTTCTCCTGAAATGGGCATTTTTCAGGAAGAAATTTTTGGGCCGGTGGTTTGCGTGAATAAATTTTCCACTTTAGACGAAGTAATTGCACTAGCCAATATGAGCGATTTTGCTCTGGCAAGCTCTATCTGGACTAGGGATGATGCTTTGGCTCAAGATTTAGCAGGTAAAATTAATGCGGGGATAATCTGGATTAATACCTATGGTATGTTTTATAATGAGGTTCCATACGGCGGATTTAAGCAAAGCGGATTTGGCAAGGAATTGGGCAAGGACGGTTTCCTAGAATATACCCGCCTTAAGAATATAATTATAGATAAAACAAAAGATTCCAAACCTTTAGTTAACTATTGGTACGGATTTTGAGTAATCTATCCCGATAAATATGTATGTCGCGGAATTTCTAGAGACAAGAGCAAAGGAATTTTCCCGCAAACCCGCCTTTATTTTTAAAGACCAAACCATAACCTTTAGCCAATTAAGGGATTATTCTTTTTGTCTCGCAGATAGTCTAAGAAATTTAGGTATAAAAAAAGGCGACAAGGTTGCCATTTATCTTCCTAACTGGCCAGAATACATCTATAGTTATCTGGCTATATGGTGTTGCGGTGCAACTGCAGTGCCTCTGGATTTTATGTTAACCGAAGATGAACTCATATCCTGCATATCCCATTCCGAAGCAAAGATATTGATTGCCAAGCCCAAAGCAAATATTTCATTAACGGGACTCAAAGAAAAATGCCCGGGCCTTAAGAATATCATTATCTGCCACGAAGAGGTGGAGGGATTTTTATCTTTTGAGCAAATATTAGAAAAAGGGAAAGACAAATTTCCTGAGGTCAAGGCCCAGGATAAAGACTACGGGATTATTTTCTATACCTCAGGCACAACAGGTAGGCCCAAGGGAGTTTTAATAAATTATTTGCAATTAGATGCACCCCCTAAAGCGATGACTCACTTTGTCGACTTTAATGACAAAGATATCGTTTTATGCGCGCTTCCCTTTTCGCATATAGGAGGATTAATCTATCTTCAGAACTGTATTACATTCGGCCTTACAGTTGTCCTGATGGACCGTTTTATACCCGTAGAATTTTTAAAGAATATCCAACAATACCGGATAACTTGTTTCTGGATTGTGCCCTCGATGTATTATGCGCTTTTGCAATTAAAAGAATTTGAAAGCTATGATTTGTCAAGCGTGCGCTGGATGGTTATCTTTGGCGCGCCCAGTTCACCTGATGCCTTGCGTAGATTCTATCAGTATTGCCCGCGGGCGCATCTCCTTCATGGTTGGGGCTTGACTGAGACCAATGCCCCTACTACCGTCATTCCTATGGGTTCAAAGAAACTTGAGAGCGTAGGAAAGGCTGCTCCATGGATAGAAGTAAAGATATTCGATGACGAGGATAAAGAATTGCCTTCAGGCGCGGTAGGTGAAATAGCGGTAAGAGGCTGGGTAGTTACCGATGGTTATTACAAAGACCCGGAAGCTACAGCTTTGGCAATGCGCAATGGCTGGTTTCATACAGGAGATTTGGGAAGGTTTGACAGCGAGGGCTACCTTTATATAGTAGGGAGAATTAAAGAGATGATTAAAGTTGGCGGGGAGATTGTTTTTGAGCCGGAGATAGAAGCCGCCATACACAAACACCCTGATATTGCTGAAGTAGCAGCTATTGGCGTGCCGGATAAATTGCGAGGGGAAGTGCCTAAGGCATTTGTGGTCTTAAAGGAAGGCTCAAGTCTTAGCGAAGAAGAACTGCGTTATTTCTGCCGCCAGCATTTAGCACATTTTAAGATTCCCCATTATTTTCAATTTATGAGCGAGCTACCTAAAAACAGGGTAGGAAAGATTGATAAGGAAAGCTTAAGGAGCGAATCCTAGGCCCTTATAAATCTAATAAAAGGGGACACCATTTTCTTAAAGGATGTCCCCTTTTATTTTTATGGTATAATATCTAATTTGATGAAGGATATCAAAGACCTGGATTTAAAAGAATTGGAAGAGATTTTAACAGGCTGGGGCGAGAGGCCTTTCCATGCGCGTCAGATTTTTGCCTGGGTATATAAAAAAGGAGTTACGGATTTTGATGTGATGAGCGATTTGCCTTCGGACTTAAGGTTGCGCCTGAAGGGAAACTTTTATATATTAAGCTTAAACTTAATTAAAAGGATTAAATCGTATGACGGCACAGAGAAATTCCTCTTTGAATTAAAAGATAATAATTCTATTGAAGCCGTTATTATTCCTACAGAGAAAAGGATTACGGGTTGTATCTCTACGCAAGTTGGATGTAAGTTTGCTTGCCGTTTTTGCGCAAGCGGCATGTTAGGTTTTAAAAGAAACCTGACGAATCCAGAGATGCTCGAAGAAGTATTGTATTTAAAGAATAACTCTCTAGGCAAGAAACTCACTCATATTGTATTTATGGGCATCGGCGAACCCTTGGATAATTATGATAACGTGGTCAAGGCAATACGCATTATAAATTCACCGCATACCTTTAATATCGGCGCCAGAAGAATTACTATCTCAACCTCCGGCATCATTCCCGCGATTAAGAAACTATCGGGTGAAGGCTTACAGATAGAGTTATCCGTATCATTGCACGCTGCGGATGATAATATCCGGTCAAGGCTTATGCCTGTAAACAAAATTTACCCTTTAAAAGATTTAATCACTGCCTGCCGCGAATATATCAGCAAGACAAACCGCCAGCTCACCTTTGAGTATGTTTTAATCAAGGATATAAATTCCGGATTGCAAAATGCGCTAAAATTAAGTAAAATATTAATGAGCCTGAATTGTAAGGTTAATCTTATCCCTTGTAATATTATAAAAGAACTCAAGGCACAACCACCCGAGAAGTCAGAGATTTTATTATTCAGGGATTATCTCTTAAAATCCGGGATAAATGTTACTCTAAGAAGGCCGCGCGGGGAGGATATCGAAGCAGCCTGCGGGCAATTAAGATTGCATTATGAAAAAGAATAAACTATTAGTTCTATTGTTCTACTGTTCTATTGTTCTACTGTTAGTAGGTTGTGCCAGAAAAGAAATTAAAAACATTAATTCAAAAGGTAAGAATATTATTTGTTTTGGCGATAGTATTACCTTTGGATATGGGGCTGAACCAGGAGGAGACTATCCTTCAGCATTAGCCAAGATGACCAGCGCTCCGGTAATCAATGCAGGCATAGATGGCGATACTTCTACAGAGGCAATAAAACGTATTAAATCCGATGTATTAGATAGGGATCCGCTTTTGGTAATCGTTGAATTTGGAGGAAATGATTTCTTAAGAAAAATCCCTCAAGAAGAAACCTTAAATAATATGAGGGGAATAATAGACGAAATTCAAGCACAAGGCGCGATGGTAGCGGTGGTGGATATAAGTACAGAGATGATTCTTAAGCAATACCGCTCGGCATTTTATAATCTTGCCAGAGAAAAAGGAGCGATATTTATCCCTCGCATATTGAGCGGTATAATTACCAACCCGCGCCTGAAGAGCGATTTTATCCATCCCAATGCCGACGGATATAATGTAATTGCCAAGCGTATTTATCGCGTGATAACGCCCTACCTTAACCAGAATAGCCTCTTAAGGCAATCCAAAAATAATTAAGTATAGTTAATTTAAAGTGCCGAGGGAGGGAGTTGAACCCTCACGAGGTTACCCTCAACGGTTTTTGAGACCGCCGCGTAAGCCATTCCGCCACCTCGGCAATATTTAGTTGACCTCGTTAGAAATTATGATATTATTATCCTAAGACATTTCTAATGGGGTTGATGCAAGCTATTTTATATTCTAAAATATCAAAGGTCAACAGAATAATTATGGGGCTGTAGCTCAGAGGGAGAGCATTTGCATGGCATGCAAAGGGCCGAGGGTTCAAATCCCTCCAGCTCCATAAAATTTTCATTAATGAAAATTTTATGGTGCGTATTGGATAAGGTTAGAACTTGCCTCCAACATTCACCGTTAAAATAATTTCAATCTATGTTTATGCGCCGCGCCTTGGCC
>JAGUUJ010000118.1 GCA_020063525.1 Candidatus Omnitrophota bacterium | reverse complement strand
TCTGACCAGCGCCTGCCGGGCATCATCCTACCAGTGAACTCATCCACAATAATAACCTGGCCTTCTTTTACTACATAATCTACGTCTTTTTTATACAGATTGTGCGCGCGCAGGGCCTGGATAATATGATGGCGCCATTCCATAGTCTCGATATCGTGCAGGTTATCGATATTGAGCATATTGCAAACCTTAGATTCGCCTTCCTCGGTAAGATGCGCGGTGTGCGCCTTTTCATCCACTATATAGTCAAAACCGCGAGATAGATCCTCGCCCTTATATTTTGCGTCAATCTCATCTCTCTCTAAAATTATTCTTCCTTTAAGACGCGGGACGATTTTGTCAATTATATAGTATTTATCGGTAGACTCTTCAGCCGGCCCAGAAATAATCAGAGGCGTACGCGCCTCATCTATTAATATAGAATCAACCTCATCCACAATAGCATAATAAAAAGGCCTCTGCATTAAATCCTCGAGGCTATATTTCATATTATCGCGCAGATAATCAAAGCCGAATTCATTATTTGTCCCGTAGGTTATATCACAGCCGTAAGCCTGTTTTCTCTGTTCGTCAGATATCTCGTGCTGTATAACCCCGACGGTTAGCCCTAAGAACTCATAAATCGGCCCCATCCATTCGCGGTCACGGCGCGCCAGGTAATCATTGACAGTTACGATATGCACCCCGCGGCCTAATAATGCGTTAAGGTATGCAGGAAGGGTTGCCACCAAAGTTTTACCTTCACCCGTAGCCATCTCCGAGATTTTACCTTCGTGTAGCACAATGCCTCCGGCTATCTGCGCATCAAAATGCCGCATATTGACAGTGCGTTTAGCTGCCTCTCTTACCATGGCAAAGCCTTCGGGCAGTATGTCCTCAAAGATTTTATTTCTGGTAATCTTTATCTTATCTTTTATTTTCTCTTTCTCCTCGGGGATAGCCACAGATAATAACGCCTCTTCTAATTCTTGTATTTCAGGCTCATAAACTTTAGATTCCTTTAAAATATGATCCTTGAGCTCCTCGGTCTTACGCCTTAATTCCGTATCGGAGAGAACGCTAATCTTAGCCTCAAAACTATTTACCGTATTAACGATTTTAGCTAATTTTACCATCTTGTTAAGAGAAGGGCTGGAGAGGTCCGGATGCAAAACAATATTGACATCAGGGAATCTGCGGCTAATCAGATTTTGTTTTTTAGTTAAAATTATTTTTTTAACAAATCCTAACATTTTAATGTTTGCTTTCTGCTTGCTGTTTTAAATATGCTTCAATAAATTCATCAAGGCCGCCGTCCATCACCTTAGATACATCCCCTGTTTCGTATTCTGTGCGGTGGTCTTTTACCATATTGTAAGGATGCATAACATAAGAGCGTATCTGGCTGCCCCATTCGATTTTTTTCTTTTCCTGGCCGTATTGTTCTAATAATTGCTGCTCTTTCCTTTTCGTTTCTAACTCATAAAGCCGTGCCTTCAATATCTTTAAAGCCACCTGTTTATTCTGGTATTGAGAGCGCTCATTCTGACACTGGGCCACTAGGCCGCTGGGGATATGCGTAATTCTTACTGCCGAATCCGTGGTATTCACGCTTTGACCTCCGGCGCCGGAAGAGCGGTACACATCAATGCGTAAGTCTTTTTCTTCTACTTTTAAATCTATGTCTTCTTCTATTTCAGGAATTACATCTACTGAGGCAAAGGAGGTGTGCCTGCGTTTATTGGCATCAAAGGGGGAGATACGTACCAACCGGTGTACGCCGCGCTCAGCCTTTAGATATCCATAGGCATAATCTCCTTCCATCAAAGCAGTAATATTTTTTATTCCTGCCTCTTCGCCAAAAAGCACATCTATGGTTTTTACGCTGTATCCGCGGCTTTCTCCAAAACGGCTGTACATACGAAAAAGCATCTGAACCCAATCGCAAGATTCCGTACCCCCTGCACCGGCATTAATACTTAAGATAGCACTGTTTTTGTCGAATTCGCCGCCCAGGAGAGTATTAAATTCAAGTTTATCTAGTGTCGTAGAAATAAACCCAATGTCCTTAGCCAAATCTGCGATTAATTCTTTATCCTGGTCTTTTAAAATATCGGCGAGTTCTTTTGATTCCTGATATTTTCTGGAAGCCGCCTCCCAGGGCTCAACTAATGATTTTAGAGACTTTACCTGTTTTATGACCTTTATAGAATTCTGTTCATCATTCCAGAACCCGGGATTGGCCATCCGGGAGGATAAATCTTCTATTTGTTTCTTTCTATTATCTATGTCAAAGATAACCTCTTAGTTGTTCAAGACGATTCTTTATTAATGCAAGTTTTGCTCTGATATCTTCCAACATCTTGACACCTCCGGATTAATCTAAATCTTTTTAATGCCTCTTAAAGCCAAAATAAACTCGTCTCTATTATCTGCGTAATTCGCTGCGACCTCCTCACTTACTTTACCCTCTCTAACTAATTTTACCAAAGATTGATTAAATGATTGCATACCGAATATAGTGCCGTCTTCAATAAATGGAATTATCTCCCAGATCTTTCCTTCTCTGATAAGCCGGCTTATCGTAGGAGTAAGTAACATAGTTTCGTAGGCCGGTATACGGCCGACGTCGTCCTTAAAAGGTAATAATCTTAAAGAAATTACACCTTTTAATAAAGTGGATAGTTGCGTCCTTACTTCCTGATGCTGATGCGGTGGAAAGAAATTAATGACTCTTTCTACGCTTTGCGCAGCATTCACAGTATGTAAGGTACTTAAAACTAATACGCCTGTCTCTGCCGCAGTTAAAGCCGCAGACATTGTTACGTAGTCTCTGATATTACCTATAAATATGACATCCGGGCTCTGCAAGGTAAAGGCACGCAAAGCTACTTCATAGGATGAGACATCGCGGTCCAATTCTCTCTGATTGATGATGGATTTTTTATCCTGGAAAGTGAATTCGATAGGCTCTTCGATAGTCAAAATATGCTTATTGCAATTGTTATTAATATATTCAACCATACTGGCAATGGTTGTAGATTTACCGCTGCCTGCGCTTCCGGTTAAAAGAACCAAACCCCTTGTTTCCATCGACAAGCTCTTTAAAATCTCGCTGGGTAAATTGAGTTCTTCAAAGGTTTGAACTTCGGAACGTATATTTCTGATGACCAAGGTTGGCCAGTTACGCTGCATAAAGATACTTATACGAAAGCGATGCTGAAGTTCCGGTATATATATCCCGAAATCTACATCCAGATTCCTCTTAAAAAAGTCTCTGAGTTCATTTGAGGTTAAATCTTTAACCGAATCATTAACCTCATCCAAGCTTATAGTTCTATCATCTACTGTTACAACTTTACCATCGATGCGCATGCGCACATTGCCTCCTGCGCGGTAGAACATATCAGAGGCATTCTTCTCAATCATTAATTTTAAATAACTTTTTATATCCATCCTGCACCCCCCCCAATATTATACCATATCTTTCCTGATTTGCTTTTCTAAATCTAAAAGGGTTTTTTTCTTTTTTTCACCCCGGGCATACCCTCCCAGTTTCCCATCAGCACAAATTACACGGTGGCAGGGGATAATTAAAGGCCATGGGTTATGTTTTAAAGTCTGGCCTACTGCGCGCGTAGCGTGTGGATTACCTGTTTTTTGCGCCACCCACTTGTAACTACGCACTTCACCCAACGGGATGCTTAACACTGCCTTATAGACCTTTTTAGCAAAAGGTGTTAACTTTTTAAATCCGAAAATTTTAATGCTCTCGTATTTTTTATACATTCGCGGCTTGAAAACCCCAACCTTCAGGCGAAAACCGTTCAGTATCAACCGTGACAGGCTCCGGCCTTCGGGCCGGATTAGCCGTAGGTTGATTTTCCAATTGTTTTCTTCTTTCTTAAGAGGTGATGGTACGCCAGCGCAAACCTGTGCGCCTCGTCCCTGATTCTACGTATCAAATTTAATGCCGGTATATCTGAATCTAACCTGATAGGATTTATTTTATCTTGAATATATATGTTCTCCCTGTCCTTGGCAATGCTG
>JAGUUJ010000091.1 GCA_020063525.1 Candidatus Omnitrophota bacterium | reverse complement strand
GTAGAAATCGACTTTTTCGGAGCTTTTTATGATCTCATCTTTCTTTTCATTCAACCGTACCTTCTGTCCTGCGGAAAGAAGCCCCTTTCTCATAATGAAATACAAATCGTAAAAATCACGAGCTTTCCCACGACGCAAGAGTGCATCAAATATCTTCTCATCCACTAACGATTCCTGAGAAAGGTGGAAAATATTATAGGTTGGAACGAAATCGTTCGCAACACTATCTATTTCTCCTTTGACGTCTCGCCCATTCCGCGAAGAAATATTTATTGATACTGAAATGGGTTGATAATCGTATATATGAAATGTTGCGTCGCCATAATAACCTTCGGCTGTTCTACCCGGCTTTGGACCGAGCTCTACCTTAATGCCAGTATTTTCAATTTCCGCTAATACCGTAGCAAATAAATCTTCTATAAATTTCTTTTGGATATATTGTTCTACGTGGAAAATTGAAAAATCTAAATCTTCTGAAAATCGCGGGCTGCCATAGATAATTTGCAGCGCTGTGCCACCTTTAAAAAGAAGATTAGCTGACTTCTCCAGCCTATATAATTGTGAAAGGAAGAGATGCTGGAAATATTCCCGGACTATATTCGGGAATTCACTTGTGCGATATTGAGTTGCTAATTTTTTAATAGCGTCTTGGGTAATCATCGAAGTGTTGTTTTTATAACACTAGTGAGTTTTTCATTATTAAATAATTTAGCGTAGCGCAATGCTTTCTTCGGATTAATTTTTTCTTTATCAAACCGACTCAGTAATTTTTTCTTTTTCCTCAAACGTAAATAAGTAAGGTCTGCAAATGCTTTTTCCGGCTCGGCAATCAACGCGCTAATATCTCCTTGACGATAAACAGTATAGCCAGTAAAAGCCTCCTTCTTTATACGATGATAAGAAAACGTTTTTCCCAATGCGCTAAATTGCCTTGTTGGCTTCGTACTTACCGAGGTAATTTCATATACGGTTTCGGGGATAACTTGATGGAAAGATAACGCAAACTCCAAGGAAACATAGGATGGTTCATATAACTTGTTGGCGAGGTAGATGTCAGGGACCGAAGTGTCATAAAGTGCATAGATGCCTCTCTTGAGGCGCTTGGTAAACCCCTTTTTTGTGTAGCGGTGGATGAGAAACGTCGCTGCCACCTTGCTAACGCCAAAAATTCGCCTTACATCTAGCGGTGAAAATATAACCAGGCCTTTTTCCTTTAATTTTCTCTCAAATAGATACCAATTCACTAATTTAGCCATATTGCTAATTTAGCAAAATAATTATAAAAAGTCAAGCTATTTATAACAATTTCTGTTCTTTAAAGCTAAAATAACCACTTTTTGATACAACAATATGGTCCATGACTGCTATTCCTAGAATCTTCCCTGCTTCCACTAATCGCTTATTAAGCTCTAAGTCATCTTCGGATGGCTCCGGATCGCCGGAAGGATGATTATGCGCTAAAATGACTTGGGCAGCTAAGTTTTTAACTGCCGGCTCAAAGACTTCTCTGGAGTGAACTAAGGTAGCGTTAAGAGAACCTACAGAGATAATCTCTTTTTATTTACTGATTACGGCTATCTAAATAAAAAATAACAAAATGTTCTTTTTTATGCTCTCTTATATCTTTTAATTCTTTCCATATATCCTCTGGCTTTAAATAAAGTCCTGCGACTTTGTCTTTCAAAAGCCTCTTTCCTAATTCAAAACAAGCGATAATCTCGCAGGCCTTGGCTGGACCTAAGCCAGGAAAGTTTTTGAGTTCTTCATAGGTTAAATTTGGTAAATTTTCGGCTTTATATTTTTTTAATACATTATTTGCCAAACTGATTACATTTTCACCTTTTTTGCCAGACCTTAGTAATAAGGCTAAAAGCTCGGAATTAGAAAGCCGCCCCGAGCCATATTGAATTATATGTTTCTACCATAATAGACGAGTAAAATAGGATTTTCTAACAGTCTTTTTCTTATTTATTTTCTTCCACCAATTCATCTATTGTAGGGCTATTTTAACGCTACTTAAGACTAAAATCAAGGAGATAAAAGGGGCAGTTCTTTCAATTGGTCTCTTCAGGGACGGTCCCTTCAAATAAAAAGCCCGCACTCTTTAAGTACGGGCTTTTTATTTTGCTGGCGCAAGGCAGGGACCGTAAAACCTAATTTCGCCAGCTAAATTAGGTGCTAAGCCCTCCTGCGTCTCAACTCTACTAAAAGCTTACCATAAATCAGATTCTTGTCAAGGAATTTATGTTGCCACCTTGCGGAAACAAGGGATTCTCCAAGACTCGAGCTTACTTAAAAATTGATTATATCTATCAACCGAAAATGCGGTTAAGAACCCTAGCGAACCGTCTTTTCTCTTAATAATAATTACAAGGAAAAAGGTTCGATAATACGTCTCGGTTATATGCACCGGATACTCAAAGTGAGACACGTATAAATATTTTACGCTATTGCGCTCTTGTTTTTCATAAATTTCCCTGCTATTTTCAAGAGTATAATGAATCCAAGGGAGCCGTTTTGCTCGTGGTTCAAGAAAATTCTCCGGTTTCATCTCGTGGCCATCATATAAAAAATCCATCCCCAGCTCATCAATAGTTATTTCTTCACCTAAATAATCCTTAACCTTATCCATCACTTTCTTCTCATAGTAATTGAGCGCTTCCTTTTCTTCAATTTTTCTTCCAAAGTTTTCTAACAAGTTTTCCTTTGCTATTATTAACTTATCTTTCTGGCGGTGATAATATATCAAATTTAGACATTGGGCTATTTCTTTATGTTTAAGCTGTGCTTTGTTCCTATGTTTTTGTTTATAATAAAACATCTTTGTCGCATCATAAAAGACATCTAAGGCCACATCTCTATTGTAAGCAGAAAGCAGCCGGCTATTTTCTATAATTCTTAGTAACTTTTTTTCTTTAAGATGGCTCATAGGGTTTTTGCCTTTCTACTATAATAGACGTAAGAAATGGCAAAATCTAACAGAGATTTTTTAGATATCTGCAGGGATAGTCCCTTCACTTCAGTAATAATATTACCTGAGAAATGTCGTGGAAGCCGGTTTCGCGGCGTTTGGAGGCGACTTCGGAATTCACCTCCTCTACCCTTTCGTAGCCGTAGGTGTTAATCAGGCCGATATAGGTTTCGATTTTCTGGAGGTCTTTTGGCTCGTTGAGTTGGCCGGAAAGTTTGCGGGCTTTCTGGGTTATATCAGCGCTGTATTTGCCAGATAAGGACTGGAGTGCCTTCTGGAAATCTTGTTCGGATTGCAAGGGGTTTAACCGGTAGTTGTTGGCTGGACGGTCCTGGAATTCGCCTGGCTCTTCGGGTTTGTGTCTGTAGACCTCAAGAATGTTTTCTCGCTCAATCTCAGTTATGCCTCTGGTAATTGAACGCTCTCCTATATGATAAATCTCACTTAGGTCTTGATTACTTCTAAACCAATATGGGTTGCGCTGGGATTTTTGGGCTTCGGCAAGCGAAATCAGGAACATATATTTTGCCGGAAAGGTGAGTTTCTTATCCAGGCCGTAGTTCCAGTAGACATCCGGGATGATGATGTATTCCGGGGAAGTTATGGGTTTTAGGGTTAGGTATTTGCTCCAAGGTTTGCGTTGGATAAGGAGGTATCTTGTTTTAAGCTTATTCAGGGGTTGAAAGAGGTTAAAGTAGTAGTTTTTGGTGTAGCCCAGGGCTTTACCTAATTCCTCATAATTGATTTTCAGGGTGTTGGTGTTCTGGCTTTGGCTATCGGAAGCCAAACCACGGCCTTCTGGCTTGCGGTTTTTTCAACGGCAGAAGCAGGGGTGGTGATGAGGCTTGAGATTATGAGGAAAATAAGTAAGATATAGCGCATTATGACGGCTTAATAAATTCTTTTAATAGTTTTTTTGCATCTTGTGAATAAGCTTTTATAAATTTGTATTCCTTTTGGCTTTTTTTCATTTCTTTTTAAATGCCTTTAACCTGTCCTTATATATCTGCTTTCTTTCTCTTAATAGCCTTGAAATGTTCTTTTGCCTTCTTGTGATTCTTTCTCTTGGCATATTCTAATCGTTTTTAGTGACAGTCCCCTTCGGGGACAGTCACTTATAACCAGCCCTGCTTTTGCCAGTAAGCGTATTCTTCTTGTAGGCAATTCATAATCTTTTTATGGCATTGTTCGCAATGCCGGCAAAACTCTATTTTGTAGTCACATAAATGGATAATCTTAAGGTTTTACAGAATTAGGACACCCCTTTAATACTTCCTGAGCTAAAAGATATGTCTGGCTCTTCTCTTTGTGCGGGCTTGAAGATACAAGCAATATTTTCATTTTTAATCCATCCTTACTCCATAAACTGCTCTTTTACTTTGGGACGGGTGAAGAAATAAATGACAATTAAAGCCCACGCTACCGGAATCCCTATGCCTATTAAAAACATAGTGCGTTTAACTACTGGGATAGATTTATCTATCTCTTCTCTTTTTTGTTTAAGGCTTTCTAATGCTTCTTTCTGGTATTCTGGCTTGATTTTCTCAAGAATTATTTGCTTTTTTATATCCTCTTGTTTATAAAAATTTTTTACAGCATCATTAACGACACTAGGCATAAAAATAATAATAGAGATAACTGAAACCAGGCATAGAATTATTGCTAATTGTTTTGCCCAAGACTTCAACTTCAAAATATATATACCACAGATAAAACTAAGTGACGAACTTATAAAGTAGTAGATATTTCCAATGCCCTTTATCGTTTTGCCCGTTATCATTAATGTTAAAATACTCCATGCGCCGCCAATGATAAATAACCATCCAAATATTGTTACTCCCTTAGACCTTGTCTTCTCTTCCATATCTTCTCCTTCTTTAGTTAAAGAGACGTCCTCAATGTACCAACCTTAATAATTATAATTATAACAAAACACTGCCATTTATACACGCATTTTCCAGACGCTTTCCAAACCAATCGGGAAGGTGTATTCTTTAGAGTAGACTTTCCTGTTTACCCCGGAAAACGTCTCTTATTCTGTAATGTAAATAATAAAGCTATACCCATAACTCCGCTGATTATATTTGTGATAAAATCTTTAAATTCGGCGAAACGATATGGTAAGATGCCTTGGAATATCTCATCCAAAGCACTTATAAAAGAGACGTAGATTGCGACTAAAGTTATATTTTTTAACTGCGAGTTGCTTCTAGTATCAACTAAATCCTTTGATGCCAGATATCCTAATAAGCCGTATGTCAAAACGTGAGTCTTCTCTGAAAAGAATTGTTGCCACATTGAGAAAAGATAACCCAAAACAAATATAGAAGCTATTGCGCAAATCTTAAATAGGCCAAGGCGTATCCTAAAAGCGTATATTAACATTAATAGAAATATTAAAATAAAACACAACCTAAAAGAGGTTACAATAACTAAATCCCCAAAGACCTTAAATAACCAATCTCTTACCTGAAGCATAAAAGCAGCAGATATCACAATGTAGGCGCCTAAACCTATTGTAATTTTAGATAATCTTTTAAATTCCTCTAATCTTGCAGTTTTCATCTAAACCAAAAAGGCAACTCTTTATCCCCATCTTACCACCCATTGGGGCAATCGTTATATTATATATTTGGAGTGAAACTATATTCTCTCATGACCATGGAGTAACCGAATAAGCCGGTACCCTGGATTTTGACGGGGATGCGGCGTTCATCAGCGCTTATCCAGATATCGATTTGCTTAGGCGTGCTTTTAAAATGGTAGACCTTAAAAGTGCCGGCAGGGACTTTTATATCTTCTATGGAAACTAATTTTATTTCTAATCTGCGTGTAGGAAGGTTGGCAATTATAATTCCTCCCAAATCAAGCTTGGGTATGCGCCGGACATAATAAGGCAGGAGCACAGCGTTATGAATATGGCTGTCTTTTTTAATCACAAGTTTTTCTTGTCCTGCCCCCTTATTTTTAATAATGGTAACAGTGAAATTCTCTTGGTCGTAATCCTCAGTAATCCTTTCCCGGATAAGCCAATTCAGGATATCGCGCTCTACTCTGACCGGAAGTAAAGTCTCCGGGTCACTATAAATTCTTTCCGTATCCGTGAATTGCGTTAACTTAGTCTCCATGGCCATAACATTTAAAAGCCTACCGTCTAATTGCACATTTGCCAGATTATTAAACTGGGCCTTTCCCAGGGACAATTTACCCAGTCTTACGTCGTAAGTTATTTTTTCTCCAACGTAATTGGATCGAACCCGCTCACTCACGGATTTATCTATTTCGGCCTTTATGGATAATAGAAAGCCTAGGGCAACGATAAGAAAGGGCAGCAAAATACATAAATATAAAGTTTTGATTTTAAACATATGCTGCGATTCCCATCAATAAAAAAGGCACCTCTTTTATGTTAAGAGCTGCCTTTAAATTATTAAAGTTGTTTCAGGCGATTTTTTGGCTCTCCTCGATTATTACGCCGCTGTCTTCTAAATGCTTAAATGCCCTATCCAACTCTGCCTCGCTGCCTTCTAAAATTAATATTGACCAGCCTGTGGCTGTGGAAAAGGACGCTTCCACTATATTTAAGATGATATCAAATTTTTTGCAAAGCTCGCAAATGATTGGTTCGTCTTTCAGCTCAGCAGGAAATGTTAGCTCTGTTTTTATTTTCATGCCTTATTTGCGTAATTATGAACAAGGTAACTAAATAAGCAATTAGCCCGAGGCAAAAACCAACTACAAGATACCCGATTATTACCGGCAAGACAATCTTTTCCCTATGAACGTCTTGCCAATCTAACCCCATTATACCCGAACCTATCTTGATTGACAAGAAAAATGTTAAAATACTTAACCAGGTGTTAGTCAGCAGGCTCCCTAATAAGGCAGCTGCGCGATTTACGCGTAAGGCCAGGGCCATAAATACGGCGGCAATTGGCCCGGTACCCGGCATAATCCCCAGAAAGATACCTATACCTACTCCTAATGCTATTCTTTGCGGCGTATCGTGAATCCGGAAGAGCTTTATATAGATTAATTTCAGGAATCTTAAAATATTATTACCCTTTTTTCTTTTCATCCTGGAACCCATATCAGATGTATCCGGCATTACATACTTAGCAATAGCAAAAATTTAACATAAGTTTACATAGCAGTCAAGCAGATTATCGATGCGCATTAGATGCCGGTTACAGCCGCTTTAACTAATCCAGGATCGGTTGTGGGTAAGGTGGGTACGGTTGATGGCGTTGAAGGAAGGTCACGAAGGATTTCTTTGATATTGCTAATAACCCGCTCGAGCCGCTCCGGAGAATTTGTATTAAGAATGGCCTCGGCAATAACCTTAAGATTTGCTGAAGCGGGATACCTATTATTACTGGGCTCCGATAGAAAGTCTTCCGTCTCTTTTGTAATACTTTTATTCTCTTCAATTAAATTCAGCGCGAGTATGTCTTCTGTCGCTT
>JAGUUJ010000060.1 GCA_020063525.1 Candidatus Omnitrophota bacterium | reverse complement strand
CTGGATGTGATGACTATCCCAACCAATAGGCCTCTTATAAGGACAAATTATTCTGATTGTGTTCATAAGACCGAGAAAGAAAAGTTCAGTGCGGTAGTAAACGACATCGCTGAACTTCATAATCAGGGTAGGCCCGTTCTTGTGGGCACCATAACTATAGACAAATCCGAGCGGCTTTCGGAGATGCTTAAAATGCGGGGCGTGCCTCATCAGGTGCTCAACGCCAAATACCACGAAATGGAAGCTCAGATTGTTGCCCAGGCCGGCAGATACAAAGCAGTAACTATCGCTACCAATATGGCAGGCCGCGGAACGGATATTTTGTTGGGAGGTAACCCTGAATTCATGGCAAAAAATCTGGCCAAACAAAAATTAAAACCCGATGACCTTAATTATCCAGACGAATATAAAAAGTTGTTAGAACAGTACAAAAAAGAGACTGATGAAGAGCATAAAAAGGTTGTGGAATTGGGGGGCCTGCATGTTTTGGGCACAGAGCGCCACGAGGCACGCCGCATTGATAATCAGTTGCGCGGCCGTTCGGGCCGCCAAGGAGACCCCGGCTCATCAAGATTTTATGTATCATTAGGGGATGACCTGATGCGCCTGTTCGGTTCAGACAGGCTTGTAGGTATTATGGATAAATTAGGCTTAGAAGAAGGCCAGGTGATTGAACATCCCTGGGTTACAAAATCCATTGAGATTGCCCAGAGGCGCGTTGAGCAGTACAATTTCGAAATCAGAAAACAACTTCTGGAATACGACAACGTAATGAATAAACAAAGAGAAGTAATCTACGGACAGCGCCGTTCTGTCCTGGAAGGCACATTTATTAAAGAGGACATATTAAGCATTATTGATAAAATTATCGGAGACATTACGGCAATGCATACAGATGATAAAGTGAGTTCCGAAGAATGGGACATTGCCGGCCTGACCAGCACCTTAAAATTAAAGTTTGATATAGGGCTTGATACCCTTAAAATACAAAAGTTAAATAGAGATGAGTTAAAAGAAGAATTAAGTAAGAATGTAATTGAGGCTTATGAGGGGAAAGAAAGGTCTTTAGGTACGGATATGATGCGTCATTTAGAACGCATGGTTTTCTTGCAGATAATTGATATTAAATGGAAAGACCATCTTTATGCTATGGATTATTTACGTGAAGGGATAGGGTTACGCGCTGTCGGCCAGCGCGACCCCCTGGTAGAATATAAACGCGAAGGATTTGAAATGTTTAGCCAGATGATTACCGGCATCGAAGAAGAAGCGGTAGAGACTATCTTTAGGTTACAGGCAGCTAAACCGGAAAGATTTAGAGGCGTGTTCAGTTCGGTTTCGCAGGAATTTTTACATCCTGAAGTTACGAGGATAGAAAGGTCCCAAGAGAATATAGCGACGGAAGAAACGCCTCTTGTATCCCCAAAAGTTATGAAGTCATCTCCCCAGGTATCCGGCCCCAAAGTCGGTCGTAATGACCCCTGCCCGTGCGGAAAAATAAATTCTATAACCGGCACGCCACTGAAATATAAAAAATGTTGCGGCAAATGAAGCCAGTTCTTAAGTTCTTTAGTTCGCAAGTTCGCAAGTTAAAGAATAAAGCTTGCCTCTTATGTCTTCTTTCATCAGTATTATTAATTTTATCTTTCCCGAATTTTAATCTCTGGCTATTAACTTGGATAGGACTTGTACCGATGTTCTTTGCTATTGAAGGTAAAAGCAGGTTTAAGGCATTTTTACTTTCGTATTTTACCGGAGTTATTTTCTGGTGGGGTATTATTTACTGGCTTGTATACGTGACATTCATAGGAACGGTTATTCTGATTCTTTATCTTTCAGTTTATTTCGGTCTATTTGGCGTTCTTTTGCGAACTCACGAACTCACGAACTCACGAACCAACAAACTCATTATTATCCCCTCTTTATGGGTTTTGCTTGAATATATCCGCAGCCACCTTTTTACGGGGTTCCCATGGGCGCTTTTGGGATATTCGCAATATTTAAATTTAACGGTTATCCAGATAGCGGACATTACGGGTGTCTGGGGCGTGTCGTTTTTAGTAATGATGGTAAATGTTCTTGTATATAAGGTCATAGGTCATGGGTCATGGGTCATAGGTAAAAAACAAAACCTTTTATTAGCTATTTTGTTATTATTTTTATCTTTGGGGTATGGTATTTACAAACTTCACCTATCACCTATCACCTATTACCTATCACCTATTAAGATTTCAGTTATTCAGGGCAACATTTCACAAGAATTAAAATGGAATAAAAGTTCGCGTGATTTTATCATTGACAAATATTTTAGCCTCTCTAAAGAAGCGCTAAAAGATAAACCTGATTTAATCATCTGGCCAGAGGCTGCTTTGCCCGTAGTCTTGGAGGAAGAACCCCACTATTATGAAATGGTAAAAGATTTCGTAAAGGAAGCTAAAGTGCCTTTACTTTTTGGAGCAGTTACCTTAAGAGGCAATATTTATTATAATAGCGCTTTGCTGATTTCCGCAGGAGGCCGGCTCCTTGGAAAGTATGATAAGTTGCATTTGGTCCCTTTCGGCGAATATATCCCTTTAAGAAAAGCCTTAAGTTTTTTAGAGACAATCGTGCCTATCGGTGATTTTAGTTCTGGTAAGGAATACATAGTCTTTATACTACCTAATACCTATCACCTAGTACCTGCGAAGTTTTCTGTTCTTATTTGCTTCGAGGACCTATTCCCTGATTTATCCAGGGAATTTGTAAGAAGGGGAGCGGGTTTTTTAGTTAACATTACCAATGATGCCTGGTTTAAGAGAACCTCTTCGCCCTATCAGCATCTTTGTGCCTCAGTATTTAGGGCCGTGGAGAACCGCGTATTTTTAGTGCGTTCTGCCAATACCGGCGTATCGGGTTTCATCGCGCCAACAGGCAAAATTGTTTCTTTGGTGGGCGATAAATTTGGCAATAATATTTTTATTTCTGGCTATAAGAGTCAGGAAATTTCTCTTTCAAAGCAGAGCCATAGTTTTTATACTCGCTATGGCAATATCTTTGTTACCGCGTGTCTTTTATTTGTTTTATGCGGTATAATAATTTTCAAGAGGCTGTGAAAAAGATATTATTATTTTTACTCCTCATTATGCCAATTTATCTTTCGCTGAGTCTTTATTTTCTCGATAAGAATTATTTTATCTGTCCTATTGAATATAAAGGAGATGCGGTTATCCGATGTGACTCAAGGGGTGAAGGATTCTTTGCCGCAAGACGTAACGGCAAGAGAATACACGAAGGCATTGATCTTTTTGCTGAAACAGGCAGCCCCGTATTAGCCTGCCGTTCAGGCATAATAATCGCTGCCAGGAAAAGTAGGGGTATGGGCAACTTTATTATTATACGCCACCCCGGCAATATTATTACTATATACGGACATCTTTCTAGGATTTATGTTCAGAGAAACGCATTTGTCCGGCAGGGTGAGGTTATTGGAAGCGTGGGCAAAACCGGTAATGCCAACTATGCCGATATACAGCCGCACCTACATTTTGAAGTTAGAAAAGACGGCATTCCTCAAGATCCATCGGAGTATTTAGAATAACGAACTAAGCGAACAAAACAAATATTATGTTTAATATAATTATACTTGGTATTACAAGTCTTTTAACTGATATCTCCAGCGAGATGATTTACCCGATATTGCCGATTTATCTGGTAACTCAACTCGGCGTTGGTCCGGCGATACTGGGATTAATTGAAGGTATCGCCGAGAGTTTAAATAGTTTGCTTAAGGTATTTTCAGGATACTTCTCCGATAAGATAAAATCCAGAAAGCCGTTTGCTATATTCGGATACGCAAGTTCAACCGTAGGGAAATTCTTTCTGTATATTTCTGTTAATTGGTGGTTTATTTTGGCAGGCCGTGTAATCGACCGTTTTGGCAAGGGAATCCGTACTGCTCCCCGCGATGCACTGATTGCAGATAGTGCGATGGATAAGAAAAGAGGCGCAGCATTCGGACTGCACCGTGCTATGGATACGCTGGGCGCAACCATAGGTGTTTTTTGGGCTTATATTTTAATCACAAAATATAAAGGCACCTTTAAGAATATATTTCTTTTCTCATTAATACCGGCATTTTTAGGAGTGTTGTTTTTATTCCTGGTTAAGGAGAAAAAGAGCCAGGTACAAAGTCCTCCTGGAAATGCAGAGATTCAATTTTCCCGCTTTAGCGTTAAGTTAAATGCGGGATCCCGCATAGCGGGAACATGGCAGACCTTAGATAAAAGATTAAGACTCTTCCTTATATTTACCCTTATATTCACCCTGGGCAATTCTTCAAATCAATTCTTATTATTGCGCGCTAAAAGTTTAGGCAGCCCTTTAGCCCAGGTAATACTCTTTTATCTGGTTTACAATATTATTTATGGCTTGGTTGCTTATCCGGCATCGCGCCTGTCTGATAAGCTCGGAAGAAAAAAACTGTTGGTATTAGGATACTTGTTTTATGGACTAGTTTATTTAGGATTCGCCATGAATAAGTCTATAAATAATTTTTGGTTCCTATTCGGGGTTTACGGCTTATATATTGGTTTTACCGAAGGAGTTGAGAAGGCGCTGGTAGCTGATATTGCACCAGCCGGCTTGCGAGCTACAGCTATTGGGTTACACGCTACACTCGTCGGTATAGGGTTATTACCCGCTTCTTTATTGGCAGGAATGCTTTGGAAATTCTTAGGACCGGCCTGGACTTTTTATTTTGGTGGGTTTATGGGGATACTGGCAAGCATAGGCCTGTGGTTTATCTTGAAGGGCATCTAAACTTTGTCTTCAGGCTCCATGTGTACTACCACATCAGTAACTTCGGGAATATTTTTCTTGATCGCCTCTTCAATCATATAACTTATTTTGTGTGCTTTATCAATATGCATCCCGGGATTCACCTGGACATGTAAATCAATATATATATCGTCAGGCCTGCCGCGTGTCCTTATTTTATGACAGGTTTTTACCCCTTCGATACTTAATACAATATCCACTATTCTCCTAACATCTACTATTACTGCTGTATCGCAAAGCACCCTTGAGCTTTGCTGTACTATGCGAAAAGCAGCCCGGGCAATAAATAAGGCAATGATTATGGTAACTATAGGGTCTAAAATCGGATAACCCAATTTTACCATTACCAGCGTAATTATGACTGATAACGAAGTAAGAATATCTGCCCTGGTGTGCATTGAGTCCGAGATAAGTATATCGCTTTGCAAGATTTTGCCTTTCTTATATTCGTAACTCATTACTAAAAGATTAATGGTTAACGTAACTACCATAACTATAAAACTCATGGCATCAATCTGTGGGGTAACAGGATTGTAAAAGCGTTTTATGCCCTCTTCAATAAGACGAAAACAGACAATACCTAATAATCCGGCTATGCATAATGAAAAGAAGGTTTCGTATTTTTTGTGGCCATAAGGATGGTCTGCGTCACGCGGCCGGCAGGCAATAGTTATGCCGATAAAGCCAACGATATTAGAAGCGCCATCGGCTAAGGAATGGAAGCCGTCAGCAGTCATACTTACGCAGTGAGTAAGCAGGCCGTAAATAATCTTTGCTCCTGCCACAGCCCAGTTCAGAATCAATATCCACAACAGGATACGTTTGATTTGGTTATAATGCTCCTGCAAGCTTATTTTCATATTAATCATTATATATTGATTTAACTTCTGTTTCAAACAATTTATTCACCGCCTTAGATTCCATATTGATTAATGAAGCGTTATATGATAATATAACTCCCATAAATAATGAGAAATTCTCTCTGATGACAAGAAAATCGCCTTCGGCGATAACCTTAAGGTGCGATTTTCAGTGGTTAGGAAAGTGCTTTATACTTTCCTACACCATAAAATAAAGGAGGATGAGATTATGTTAGAGCTTAAATCAGTCAAAATTAAAAAACCCGATGATGTAAATCTGATATTAGGGCAGAGCCACTTTATCAAGACAGTTGAGGATTTATACGAGGCGTTAATTAGTAGTGTTCCGGTTATAAAATTTGGGCTGAGCTTTGTGGAGTCATCAGGAGCCTGTAAAATAAGGTCCGAAGGAAATGACCCCGATTTAATAAAACTGGCGCAAGATAATGCTTTAGAGATTGGAGCGGGCCACAGCTTTATTGTTTTAATAAAGAATGCCTTTCCCATAAATGTCTTAAATGCGATTAAAGCTGTCCCAGAGGTCTGTGCAATATATTGCGCTTCAGCTAATCCTGTGCAGGTAATTATTGCAGAAACAGAGATGGGCCGGGGGATATTAGGGGTTATCGATGGCGCAAAGCCTAAAGGATTAGAGTCTGGCGAAGATATAGTATGGCGTAAAGAATTTTTACGTAAGATCGGGTATAAACT
>JAGUUJ010000022.1 GCA_020063525.1 Candidatus Omnitrophota bacterium | reverse complement strand
TGATAGGGGGCGAATGGGAAAGTTTCCTGTTCAATTTAGTAATTTCCGGACAAGAGTAACGATAATTTTAGTTTTATCTTTTATTTTTGTCTCCGGCTTAAGCAACCTTCTTATACATGAATTTGCCATTAGGTCACAATTCAACCAGCTTAGAGAAAAATTAATGGTGATTGCCCAGACTGCTGCCTTAATGGTTGATGCGGATTTACTTCTTGAGGTTCCTTTAAACCGGGAAGGGGTAAATGCCGCCCAATATAAGGTTATTGCTGGAAAATTAAAGAAAATAAAAGAAGTAAATCCTCCTATTAAGTTTATTTACACTATGACTAAAACAACAGAGGCGGGCATCTGGCAGTTTATTGTTGACCCCGAACCCATTATTAAAGCAAAAAGGTCATGGCCGACCTCTTATCCGGGAGATAAATACGATGCTTCCCGTTTTCCTGAGATGCTCAAGGGATTTTCCGGGCCATCCGCAGATAAAAAACTTATGCTGGATGAATGGGGAGTTACTCTCTCAGGATACGCTCCTATTTCTGATAAGAATGGTAAGTCCGTGGCTATATTAGGAGTGGATATCGCGGCAGAGGATGTATATAATACGCGCAAAGAAATGCATCGCAGAGGGATATTTGTCTTAACTATCGGAATTTTTACTTCTATTGTCTTAGGGTTATTAATTTCAAGAAGAATAACAGACCCTATCAAGAAACTGGTAGAGGGAACGCGCAGAATCGCCGCAGAAGATTTGCAACACAGAGTAGAAATCAAAGGGAATGATGAAATAAAAGAATTGGCCGATTCTTTTAATAGTATGGCGATGAGTCTTTCTGAGTCCAGGATGAAGCTGCATGATTATTTTTATCGCGTGGTGCAGTCTTTAGTCCGCATCCTTGAAGCAAAAGATATTTATACTCAAGGGCACTCTGAAAGGGTAAGCGAATATGCGGAAAAAATTGCCTTAAAAATGCAATTGCCTGCCCAAAAGGTTGAATTGTTGAAAAGGGTGGCGCAGCTTCATGATATAGGAAAATTGGTTATTTACGAAGGTATACTAAATAAACAGGATAAACTTACTGAGGGAGAATGGAAGGTAATCAGAGAACATCCGGTTACAGGCGAGGAGATATTAAAACCGCTTTTATTAGATGAGGAGATGCTGGTTATGGTTAGGTCTCATCATGAACGTTACGACGGCAGGGGCTATCCTGATAAAATTAGCGGAGGAAATATCAGCATCTTTGCGCAGATTATTTCTGTTGCCGATGCCTATGACGCTATGACCTCTGCCCGCGCTTATAGGCCAGCCTTAAGCAAAGAAGGAGCCATCGGAGAATTAAAAAATAATTGCGGAACCCAATTTAATCCTCAAGTAGTAGAAGCGTTCCTTAGTGTTTTACAGGAAGAAGGCCCCTCCCCGCAGGCTTAATTCCTTTCTTGCCTCCTTAGCCAAGAGGAGTACCTATCCGCAATATCAAACTTTATCAATAGACTTTAATTTGCTTTTACCTTGACGATAATTTACAAGTGGGATATAATTTAGAACAGTATGCTATTAGGCGTTCAGGTTTCTACTGAGGGAAAAATTTACGAGGCAGTTGAGCGGGCGCATCAATTGGGCTGCAATACGATGCAGATATTCTCGCGTAATCCCCAAAGATGGCGCGAGGATTTCTTAGAGCCCAAAGATATAGAGGAGTTTAATCAAAGGCAAGATAAATTCAAAATAAAACCGCTTTTTATCCACATCTCTTATTTGATAAATCTTGCCTCGCCGAACCCCAGGCTTTACGAAGCCTCCATTGAGGCCCACATCGAAGATATTCTAGAGGCGCATATCTTAAAAGCAGATTATATTGTTACGCATATGGGTAGCCACAAGGAGACCTCGGAGGAAGAAGGTCTCAGCCGGTTTATCAGCGCTTTAGATAGAATCTTAGATAAGACTAAGAATACCCATGTAGGCATACTCTTAGAAAATACCTCAGGCTCGGGCTCGTGGCTGGGTTACAAGTTTAGCCATCAAAAAGAAATCATCCAGGGTTTAAAACCGAAAGAGCGTCTGGGCCTTTGTTTTGATACTGCCCATGCATATTTGGCCGGATACGATATTGCCACAAAAGATGGTTTGGGAAAGACTTTAGATGAGATAGATAAATTAGTGGGTATAAATTTTATCAAACTTATTCATTTGAATGATGCCAAGGGCGCGTTAGACTCCCGGCACGACCGTCATGAACATATCGGAAAGGGAACTATCGGTTTGGAGGGTATGAAAAGGATTATCAACCACCCAAAGTTAAGAAACCTACCCTTTATATTAGAAACACCTAAGAAGTCCGAACAGGATGATATAATGAATTTAAATACCGTAAGGAAGTTAAGGCAAGAGTAAAAGCTATGAGCTACAATTTTGCTGAAATTGAAGAAAAGTGGCAGAAATATTGGCTGGAGCATAAGGTTTTTAATGTGAAGCCGGATTCCAGCCGTAAGAAATATTATGTCCTGGAGATGTTTCCTTATCCTTCGGGAAAGATTCATATGGGCCATGTGCGCAATTACACTATCGGCGATGCCTACAGCCGCTATAAATGGATGCAGGGTTACAATGTTTTGCATCCGATGGGTTTTGATGCCTTTGGCCAGCCTGCGGAGAATGCGGCCATAAAAAACAAAACCAAGCCTGATATATGGACGCATAAATGTATTGCCTGGATGAAGACGGAGTTGGGGAAGATGGGGTTTTCTTATGATTGGGATAGAGAG
>JAGUUJ010000089.1 GCA_020063525.1 Candidatus Omnitrophota bacterium | reverse complement strand
GAAATGGCCTCAAACCCTTTCTTTTGTATCGCCATAGCCAGTAATGCTACTGAAATCTGCTCTCCCGTAGACAAAAGCATATCCATTTCGCGTTCTGAGGGGTCAGGATTAATTTTATTTGCCAACTCAATCAGCTCATCTGTAGTATCTCCTAATGCAGAAACCACTACCACCAAATCATAACCCTTTTTTCTGTAACTTACCACCCGACGAGCAACATTCTGGATACGCTCGACATTAGATACAGAGGAACCGCCGAATTTTTGCACAATTAAGCCTTTATGCATGTTTAATGAGCCCCCAAGCTTTCTAATGGAATTTACTCCTCGGCAATCCGGATAAAATATTCCATCAGCTCATAACCTTTTTCAAAATAAAGGTCGGATTTTTCCGCTTCCTTCTCGCTGTAATTTAGGAAACCTCTTCCCATAACGCCCTTACCGAATATGCCAAAGGGTACAATATCAGCGGTGTGCGTTCTGACTAAAATAGGTGTAGCGTGGTCAGGTAAAACCAAAATGCGGAAGTTTTTCCTGCGCTTAAACGCTTTTAATATTGTGCCCACTACTAACTGGTCAAATCTTTCTATCGCCGTAATCTTTTCTCTTAAATCGCCGTTGTGGCCGGCTTCGTCAGGCGCCTCAACGTGCAAAAAAACAAAATCCTTTTTTTCTAAAGATTTCAATGCTGCCTTCGCCTTACCTTCATAATCGGTATCGTAATAGCCGGTTGCGCCGGCAACTTTTATTACATCTAATCCCAAAATTTTGCCCAGCCCTTTTATTAAATCCACTGCTGATATAACAGAGCCTGTTAGGCCGTATTTTTCCTGGAATCTGGGCATACTTAGCTTCCTGCCCTGGCCCCATAACCAGAGCATATTAGCAGGATTTTCTTTTAAATCAATTCTTACGAGATTTATCTCATGGTTCTCCAGAATCTTACGCGAATCCTGCATCAGTTTTATCAAAATATCCGCTCCTTCTCCTTTGGGGAGATTATTGGAAATACTCTGTCCGCTGATATCGTGAGGCGGCTTACAATCTAAATCCTGCAGGCGTTCTTCTGTAGCATTCTTGATAAGCATAAGATGCCTGTAGCTTACTCCCGGATAAAATTTGATTCGAGCGGAACCTAAGTTCTGGTCGATAAATTTTATCAATATCGCGGATTCCTTGGAACTTATATGCCCGGCGCTATAATCCACAAGCGTATCAGCCGTTGCCGTCACCAGGTTACAGCGAAAAGCAACATCTTCGTCTTCTAACTCTACTCCCAGATTTGCCGCTTCCAACGGGCCCCTGCCCGTATAATATCTTGCCGGGTCATAACCTAAAATGGAAATATTAGCTACATCCGAAGCAGGCGCCATTTTTTTAGGTATAGTTTTAATACGGCCGAGCCTGCCGTGCCTGGCGATAAAATCCATATTTGGCGTGCGCGCTACCTCTAACGGCGTGCGATTATCCAATTCTTTAATCGGAAAATCCGCCATCCCATCGCCTACTAAGACTATGTATTTCATGTTCAGCTATAAGTTATAAGCTATAAGCTGTAAGCTTAAAGCTAAAATCCTATTTTTTTAACTAATTTGCTTACTAATTCGCGCTTGTTATTTACGCAGACTATACCGCCTTTTCCGTCAATAATAAACGCCTGGTAAGGGTTAAGGCGGTTCGCCACTACAATTTCGGCGCCTGCCTTTTGCCGTGCTGCCTTTGCCTTTTCAATTAAAACACTATCCCTAATCGCGGCACCTAACTTAAACATCACAAGCCCTGCGTTGGGCGAAAGGCGGCGCATATCGGCAATAAGCTTAGGTAAAAGCTTTAGTTTTAAATTTATGGGCTTTCGCGAATCAAATTTCCCTTTAAAAATACGGGTTGGCTTAAAATCCGAAACTGCTGCCGAGTGTATTATAAAATCATATTTTTTCAGGGTCAGTTCTTTCTTCAGTATCCATCTTAATTCGTCAAAGAACTTAAAATTGATGAGCCTGATCTTTTTATTTAAAGGAGTTAAACTTACCGGCCCAAGCAATAAAGTGACCTTTGCCCCCAGCTCCTGAAGTTTCTTTGCTAACAGTACTCCGGTTTCACCTGTTGCGATATTGCTGATTACTCTTACTTTATCAATAGGAACCCATGTTGGCCCTGCAGTTATTAAAATCTTTTTGTTTTTTAAATTCATTAATATGTATTCGGTTAAGGTTACGGTTACGAAGCCCGTATCGTTACCCTAACCGAACTACGTAACCAAATCTAATAACCTATCTCTCTTAATACTGCTTTTAAATTAGCTTTTACTACTTTCGGCTCTTTGACGCTCTTTATAGCCCTGTCCGGATCTTTTAACCCGTGTCCGGTCAAAATACAGACAATACGAATTTTTTGGTGTTTGGTGTTCGGTGTTCGGTGTTCGGCCGATAACCGAGAACCGATAACCGAGAACCGATTAAAATAACCCCTCTTTACTAATTTCAACAAACCTGCCACTGAAGCAGCGGAAGCAGGCTCCACGAATACCCCTTCTTTTGCTGCTAATAATTTATAGGCGGAGACGATTTCCCTGTCTGAAACCATATCAATAAGCCCGCCGGATTCATCGCGGGCTTGTTCTGCCAGCTTCCAGCTTGCGGGATTACCGATACGGATAGCGGTAGCAATAGTATTTGGGTGTTTTATCGGATGCCCTCTGACTATAGGCGCCGCACCCTGCGCCTGAAAACCTAACATCTTAGGCAATATTTTAATCTTACCTAATTTTTTATATTCTTTGTATCCCTTCCAATAGGCAGTGATATTGCCCGCATTACCAACGGGCATAACCTGAAAATCCGGGGCATCATTTAAAGAATCACAGATTTCAAAACTCGCTGTCTTCTGTCCTTCAATGCGATAAGGATTTAAAGAATTAACTAAAGTTATGGGATAATTTACGGTAATCTCTCTTACTAAATTTAAAGCATCGTCAAAATTGCCGTCTATTGCTAAAACCACCGCACCATGAATGAGTGCCTGGCTAAGTTTCCCTAATGCAATTGCGCCACGGGGAATAAGCACTATACATTTTAAGGCCGCGCGAGCTGCATAGGCTGCTGCTGACGCAGAAGTGTTACCTGTGGAAGCGCACATAACCGCCTTTGAACCTTCCTCGCAAGCCTTAGAAATAGCCACAGTCATACCCCGGTCTTTAAAAGAACCTGTCGGATTAAGGCCTTCATATTTTAGATAAATTTCAAAATTTTTACCAATTAATTTACTTAAGTAATTTGCGTATATCAGAGGCGTATTTCCTTCTTTCAGAGTAATTATGGGAGTTCTCTGTGTTACTGGTAAATATTTTTTGTATCTTTCAATCACGCCGTTATATTGCATGGCTTGGCCTCTTTAACTTTAAACCTCTTCTATTCTTATCGCTACTGACTTTTGTTTTATAATATTCAAACGGCCTATAATATCTAAGGCCGAGCGTAAATCCTTTTCCTTTGCTTCGTGGATTATCATCACAATAGGCACGACTTGTGCCTTCCTTCTTTCTTTCTGAGTAACTGAGGCTATGCTAATCCCGAATTTAGCCAAAACCCCGGCAATCTTGGCCAATACGCCGGGTTTATCTACGGTCATAAAGCGAATGTAATATCGGCTTTCTATTTCGTTTATCCGGCGTAATTTATTTATAGATTTATCCAACACTATATTTAATGTTGGCCTGAACATCCCTGCCTTTAACCCTTGAGTTAAATCTACTAAGTCAGATACTACTGCAGAGGCAGCGGATAACTGTCCTGCACCCGGGCCGTAAAACAGAAGGTTGCCTGCTAAATCGCTGGATACATATACCGCATTAAATATGCCTGTCACCGAAGATAGCAAATGCATTTTTGGTATAAGGGTGGGATGCACCCTCACTTCCAATTCATCGGATTCTTTTTTGGCAATAGCCAATAGTTTTATTTCAAATCCCAGTTCCTTAGCATAATTAATATCTGCTAAAGATATTTGAGAAATCCCTTCGATAAATATATCCTCTAAGCTCACAAATCTTCCAAAGCAAAGATAAGTAAGCAATATTAATTTATGTGCGGAATCTATACCTTCAATGTCTAAGGTAGGGTCTTTTTCTGCAAACCCCTTTGCCTTTGCTTCGCTCAGAGCATCACCAAAGGTCAAATTATTATTAGACATCCGGGATAATATAAAATTGGAAGTCCCGTTTACAATGCCAAAGATACTTGAAAACTTATTAGCTACTAATCCCTCGCGCAAGGATTTTATAATCGGGATGCCCCCACCAACTGAGGCCTCAAAATAAATACTTTTGCCGCGGTCCTGTGCCAAAGCAAACAACTCACGGCCTTCCTGTGCCAGAAGTGCTTTATTGGCAGTGACAACGCTTTTTCCTTTTTTTAAAGCTTCAACTATATATTCCTTTGCCGGATGTATGCCTCCTATTAACTCCACTATAATATCTATCTGAGGATCATTGATAATTTCTTTTGCGTCTTTAGTAAAAAGGCTCTTATCCACCGTGACATCCCGCCTGGAACTGAGGTCCTTATCGCAAATTTTCTTAATATTTATATCCAAGCCTATCTTATTGCTTAAGAAATTCTTTCTATCGGATAGAATCCTTACCACGCCTGAGCCGACATTGCCGAAACCAATCAAGCCCACATTTATCTTCTTCACCCCGCACCTTCTTTCTGTTCACCCCACACCTCTTTATGTGACACTGAATTTTTAGAAGGTGCGGGGTTCATGCGTTATCCTTTCTTAATATAATAATCTACGGTCTCCTCGATTACTTTTCTGTGTCTTTCATCTACGGCCAAAAATATAAGCCTCGTATCATAAATTAAATCTTTGCTAATTTCACGTGAATCTAAGACCTTAGCGATAATCATAATCGGATTGGGGTCAAAAGGCAATCTTATCTCCAATGCAAGGTTTGTGTCAATGCTAAATTGCTTGTTTGTAGTCAATAACATTCCCCCTAAGCTTAAGTTCTTTGTTTGAGATATATCTACGTTATCGACTTCGTCGAGAATACGGTAGGAGACAATAAAACGAGCTTTTACGCGAGGATGCCTTCTTTTCTCTGGTCCTGTATAGTTCATTTTTGTTTTCCTCCTTCTTTGGACAAAAACCATGTTATATATTCTCGAATTAATTCTTCCTGATCTTCTTTTAAATTTATAAATTCTATCCTCGTTATATGTGCTCCTCTTACAGATTCCCCAGAAATAGCCTTCAATTCTTCAGACCCCACAACCCTTCCGGTAAATTCTATCCACTCTAATGGTCTGGTAGGAATTTTGATGAGAAACGTCATAATTTCATTAGGTGAAAACGGCCGATGGGTAGTAACGCTCATTCCCGTTTCGCTAATATCCTTTATTACGGTCATGTCCCACTTCTTTTCATCCTTATCAAGACTATAGCTATATCGAACAGTAAGTAACTTTTTTATACGAACTGATTTCCTTCTCTCTTCTCCCATAGCTTAACGATCTTTCCTGGTTCAAACTATAGATCCTTGCTCATTCTATTCGCAAGGATTAAATTCGGCCACAAACTTATCTTCGCTATCGCTCCATAAGTTTGGGCTTCATTTAAATCGCACTTATTAAACACAGTGCGAACCTATTTTGAAACTTTGGTAACTCAAACTTAATCTCTATAGGCACCGCCCTTGACATCTATGATGTCAAGGGCTCCCACATCTCCCGAGCTCCGTTTTGGCTTTGCTGGGGCAAAGCCAAAACTGGGCGTTCTGCTTTAGTCGCTCACTTCCAGCTAATTTTATTGCGTGTTCGGCTTGGCTTTGCCCCGCCACAAAACTTTGGCGGGGCAAGCGTCCTCGCCTCAGAAAGTATTTATAAATAAAAGAACAAAAGTTTTTAACAAGAGGCTCGTCCGCTATCCTTGACACAAAAAGTATTGTGATAAGGAAACCTAAATTTTTTTGCGTCAAGGATACCAAGCCTCTCACGCGCAGTGCTTCAAAACCAAAAACTGCTGGGGGCGGGCGTGGGTGGGGGCACGCCCGCCCCATAAAAAAGCCGAAAAAATTTT
>JAGUUJ010000043.1 GCA_020063525.1 Candidatus Omnitrophota bacterium | reverse complement strand
TCGTCTGCTCATTAAAAGGAGGAAAAATATGGACTGGGGAATGAAAAATAGAATGCAGCGCATATTTAAGGAAGACGGTAAGACTGTAATGCTGGCAGTAGACCACGGATATTTTTTAGGCCCGGTAAGCAGATTAGAAGAGCCGCGCAAAACTATTGAACCGCTTATTCCTTATGCAGATTCGCTTATGCTTACCAGGGGAGTGCTGCGCAATTGTATTGACCCTAAATACAATATCCCCCTTGTATTGCGGGTATCAGGCGGCAATAGCATCATAGGTAAGGATTTATCCAACGAAGGCATTACTGTTTCCTTTGAGGATGCCATACGGCTTAATGTGGCAGCAGTGGCTTTATCTATCTATGTAGGCACAGACCACGAGCATCAGACTTTAACCAATCTTACCAAGCTTATCGATGAAGGCCATAAGTACGGTATTCCCGTATTAGCGGTTACTGCTGTGGGCAAAGAATTAGAAAAACGGGATTGCCGGTATCTTTCTTTATCCTGCCGTATTGCAGCAGAATTAGGCGCTCATATTGTAAAAACGTATTATTGCGAAGATTTTGAAAAGGTGGTTCAGTCCTGCCTGGTTCCCATAGTTATTGCCGGTGGGCCTAAATTAAAAAATGAACTGGATGCCTTAAAGATGGCTTATGAGGCAGTTAGCGCAGGTGCCAAAGGTGTGGATATGGGCAGAAATATCTGGCAGTCGCGTTGGCCGGTAGCAATGATTTCTGCTATACGCAGCATTGTCCATGAAAAAGCTTCGTTCAAGAAAGCATGTAGTTTATTTAATAGCCTGAAGAAATAAATCATATCTTTCGATAACTTATGCAGATAAAGAAAATCATTTCTATATCGGTTTGTATCTTAATCTGTTCGGTATTTTCTATCCCGGCATATAGTCAAACCCAGCCTGATGAAAGAAATAAACTTGTAGTCTTCAATTCCCCTGGCTGCCATAAATGCATCGAAACAAAGAATGAGATAATGCCCGATATAGAAAAAGAATTTAAGGGCCGGATTCAGACAGAATACCGGGATATTACTGATATAGAAAATTATAAGCTACTCTTGAGCCTCAAGGAAAAATACGGGTCAAAGCTCGAGAATATTCTGCCGGTGTTCTATTTTCAGGGCCATTTCTTAAACGGAAGAGGGCAAATCAAAGAGGCCTTGAGAGTTTTTATCAGTCAATCTCTAAGTCAAGGGTCGCAAGGAAAACAGGGCTTACCATCAATAGATTTGCTCGCGTATTTTAGAACTTTTGAGTCTTTTGCTGTTATCAGCGCCGGGCTGACTGACGGTATCAATCCCTGCGCTTTTGCGTCAATCGTATTCTTTATTTCTTTCTTATCCCTGCAGGGTTATAAGAAAAGAGAATTAATTATTATCGGCCTTACCTTTATATTTACGGTATTTATTACGTATCTGGCAATTGGCCTGGGTCTGTTTAGTTTTCTTTATAAGCTAAGCGGGTTCTGGCTTATTTCAAAAATATTCAACTTAACCGTGGGGATATTCAGTATTATATTAGGGGTTTTGGCTGTTTATGATTTCTTTAAATTTAAAAGGACAGCTCAGACAGAAGGGCTCTTACTGCAATTACCGCAAGCAGTAAAGAACCGGATACATTCTCTCATCGGCTCGCATTACAGAAGAGTTAAAGAGGGCGACGGGAAAACTTTAAAACTACATATTTTAAGATTAGCCTTAAGCGCTTTAATAGTCGGTTTTCTTGTATCGATATTAGAAGCAGTTTGCACCGGCCAGGTGTACCTGCCTACAATAACTTTTGTTCTCAAGACTACTCATCTTAAATTGCAGGCTTTATGGTATCTTCTGCTTTACAATACTATGTTTATCGTGCCGTTATTTATAATATTTTTATTTGCTTTATTGGGTGTGACTTCCGAACAATTTTCTCGGATTTTGAAAAAACACCTTTCTGCGATGAAGATACTGATGGCAATTCTCTTTTTTGGTTTAGGCATATTTTTACTCTGGAGACCATGATGAAAAAGGTTATGGGTTATAGGTTATGGGTTATAGGTTTAATTATTTTTTTGTCTTTCCTGCAAACCGGATGCTCTGCGCAGATTAAAGATAATCCAACAGATAAGCCGGTAAGGCAATGGTTTGGCTCATATAGCCAAAGCCATAAACTGGTGGAAATGCAAGACCCGTATCCCTGGGACTTTGGCCAGGTAAAGGAAGGCGAGGTCTTAGAGCATACCTTCGTCTTAAAAAATGAATCTGAAAAAACTCTGACCATAAAGGAGGTAAATACTTCTTGCGGATGCACTACTTCTAAATTGGAAAAGAAAGTCCTTTTACCCGGCGAGAGCGCCGAAATAGAAGTCAAGTTTAATACTAAAGGCTATTCCGGATTAACACAGCAGTATGTATATGTGCACACCGATAGCCTTGACAAGCCGATTATAAGGTTTATAATTAAGGCTGAAGTAATGAAGTCAAAATAGGAGGGATGTAAAATGTGGGCTTTAAAACTAAGAATGTGGCTATTATTGGCAATTTTGTTTGCTATAGTCTATGCAGTGGTATCTTGGCTAAGTTACGCCGCAGGAATAAGCAACTTTTATTTTTATCTTATTCTGTCTTTGGCGATGATGTTTATCCAGTATCTGGTTGGGCCAAAGTTGGTAGAATGGACTATGCGGGTAAGATATGTTAAAAGAGAGGAGTACCCGCGTTTATATCAGCTCGTAGAAAGTTTAGCTATGAGGGCCCAGATCCCGGTGCCGAAGATAGGCGTAGCCCAGATTGCCCTGCCTAATGCTTTTGCTTTTGGCAGGGGGATAAAGGATGGCCGCGTTTGCGTTACTGAAGGTATCTTAAAATTATTGAGTGAAGATGAATTAAAGGCAGTGCTGGGGCATGAGTTAAGCCATTTAAAGAATCGGGACGTTTTAACCATTACTTTGCTTTCAGTCATCCCGATGATTATGTATCGCATTGCCTGGCAATTTTTATTCTATGGCAGAAGGCGAGACTCAAGGGGAGGTAATACGGCTTTGGTAGGTCTGGTAGCCTTCGTCTTTTACTTTATCACCAATCTCCTGGTGCTTTATGCCTCCCGTATACGCGAGTATTTTGCTGATAGGGGTTCTGTGCTTTTGGGTAATCAACCATCCAGCCTTGCCTCCAGCCTCTATAAGCTCGTATATGGTTCTGCGCGTATGGATAAAGAATCTTTAAAGGAGGTCGAGGGATTAAAAGCGTTTTTTGTCAATGACCCTTCGCAGGCCTTAAATGAGATTAGGGAACTCAAGGCACTTGATTTAGATAAGAGCGGCACTATTGATGCATCTGAGTTGACAATGTTAAAGAACAAAAAGGTTCATTTGGGTTTTGCCGATAGGCTAATGGAAGCATTGAGCACCCACCCCAATATGCTCAAGCGCATAAAGCAGCTTTCCGAATACAAAGCCTAATTATACTAAAGTTCATAGATAAGTATCTTATCCCCCCCTTTTCTTTAATTGACATAACTTAAATTATCTTATATAATTATAAAACTATGGAATTAAACGAGCTCATTGCGCAAAGAAAGGCAAAATTTGAGCATCTTACGGCAGGAGCGGGAGGCGTAAATTTATATTATAACCAGCCTTTCACCGGCCGCATCAGTATCGGCGAAGCCCTGCAAAATTTCCAGGAAGGCAAAAGGATAAGCATTGCCGGACGGATTATAGCTAGACGCTCACACGGTAAAGTAGTTTTCCTGGATTTGAGGGATTCCACAGGCAAAATTCAACTTTATCTTAAGTTAGACTTCGTAGGAGAAGAGAAATTTAAGAGCCTGGAAGATATTGATATCGCGGATATTATAAGCGTAAATGGCGAACTTTTTAAGACCCATGCGGGTGAATTTACGGTTAAAGTAGAGGACTTCATAATTTTAGCCAAGGCCTTAAGGCCGCTTCCCGAGAAATGGCACGGACTGAAAGATGTGGAATTACGCTACCGTCAGCGATATTTAGATTTAATTGCCAATGAAGAAATTAAGAAGGTATTTCTGATGCGAACGCGGATTATCAAAACCATAAGGAATTTTCTGGACGGTAAAGGCTTTCTGGAAGTAGAGACACCGATGATGCATCCTATACCAGGGGGCGCCGCCGGACGGCCTTTTAAGACACACCACAATGAATATGATTCAGATTTATATTTAAGGATTGCACCGGAGTTATACCTTAAGCAGCTTTTGGTGGCTGGCCTGGATAAGGTCTATGAGATAAACCGGAGTTTCCGTAACGAAGGCGTATCCACAAAGCACAATCCGGAATTTACCATGCTTGAGGTCTACGTTGCCTTTGCAGATTACGAAGACATGATGCAGTTGGCCGAAGAGATGATTATTTATACGGCTAAGGAAGTATTAGGCGAAATAAGTTTTGTTTATCAGGAAAAAACCATAAGTTTAAACTCGCCCTGGCAAAGGCGTTCCTTTGCCCAGTTAGTAAAAGAAAAATTTGGTATCGAGCCGGATGATGAGGCGCCGGTTATGTTAAAGAAACTACAGAGTAAAGGTTTTGCCCAGGGCGCAGGTAAACTTACCCGCTCGCAGGCTGCCAAGCTCATCGAAGATATATTAGAGCTGGAGATGAATGTTAACCCAACCTTTGTTACGGATTATTTTACCAATTTATGCCCTTTAGCTAAGACCAAAAAAGATGAGCCTTTAATCTCAGAAAGGTTTGAGTTGTACGTAGGAGGTTTAGAAATAGGTAATGCTTATTCCGAATTAAATGACCCCATAGAACAGAAGAGGCGCTTTTTGGATGAGTTCAAAGAGCTGGGCTTTGAAGAGAAGAAAGCGGTTGACGAAGATTTTATTTTGGCGTTGGAACATGGTATGCCGCCCGCAGGCGGTTTGGGCATAGGCATAGATAGATTGGTGATGTTATTTACAGGTCAGCCGTCAATCAGGGACGTAATTTTATTCCCTCTCTTAAGACCAGAAAAGCAGGGACAGTCCCCTCCGCCCCGCCAAAGGCGGGGCAAGGGGACAGTCCCTGTATAAGTAAGAATCATGAAAACCGAATTATTTATCAGCTGGCGTTATCTTGTTACTAAAAGGAAGGAAAAGTTTATTTCGCTTATCAGCATTATCTCTGTTTTAGGCATAGCCATAGGCGTGATGGCGCTTATTGTAGTTATCGCAGTGATGACCGGTTTTGACAGGGACCTGCGCGATAAAATCGTCGGCAATTATTCACATATTACGATAACGAGTTTCAAAGGCATAGATGAGAAGGAATACGCTAAAATATTAGAGAAGATTTCTGCCAATCCGCAAATTAAAGGTATCAGTCCCTATGTCCAGGGCCAGGTTTTAATTAAAGAAGGCAACCGCGTCTTTGCAGTAGGCTTAAAAGGAATAAACCCTGAAACAGAGTCTTCGGTGACAAAGCTCAAAAAATACCTGGCCGCAGGATTTATGGATGACTTAGGCCAGGATAAGGTAATTATCGGCAAGGAATTAGCTTTGTATTTAGGATTAGGCATAAATTCTGACATTGTAACTTACTCGCCTTTTGGTAAAGAACGCAATCTAAAAGTGGTAGGCATATTTAATTCGGGGATGTATGATTACGATTTAAATCTGATATTTACTGACCTAAAGACAGCACAGGATATATTAGGTTTGAATAATAAATTCAGCGCCATTGCCATAAAATTAGATAATCTTAATTTAGCGGATAAGGCCAGAGACGAACTGAGTAGCGCCCTGGGTTTTGATTATAACCTGAAGACCTGGATGGAGGCAAATCAGAATTTCTTTGCAGCCTTAAAATTAGAAAAACTGGCCATGTTTATTATATTAACATTAATCATCCTGGTTGCTTCTTTTAATATTATCAGCACGCTTGTGGTGATGGTGGTCGAGAAAACCAGGGATATCGGAATATTAAAAGCCATAGGCATGACTTCGGTGCGGATAAGAAAGATTTTTACTTATGAAGGTTTGATTATCGGCAGCCTGGGTACTTTCTCAGGCACCGTCGGCGGGCTCGTGCTATGCGGTTTATTAAAGAAATATCAATTTATAAAATTGCCTCAGGATATTTATTATATTGATAAACTGCCGGTATCCATAGAATTCTGGCCGGATATTACCTTGATTATACTGGCAGCAATAGCCATTACCTTGAGCTCAACTATTTATCCTGCAAGCAAAGCGGCGAAATTAAAACCAGTTGAAGCATTAAGGTATGAATAATATCAGTTTGTTAGAAGCAAAGAATCTGCGCAAGGTTTATTATAACGGGAATAAACAATTAGAAGTATTGAAGGGTGTAAATTTAAGCATAGATAAGGGTAAGTTCGTGGCTATAGTCGGGCCATCCGGCGCAGGTAAATCTACGCTGCTACATATCTTGGGCGGTTTAGATACACCGACGCAGGGTGAGGTTATTTTCGCACAAAAAAATATCTATGGCCTAAGCGATGAAGAGCTTTCTAGGATAAGAAATGAAAGAATAGGTTTTGTGTTTCAGTTTTACCATTTGCTCTCAGAATTTACGGTTTTGGAAAATGTATCTATGCCTGCGTTAATTAGTTGTCAGTTGTCAGTTGTCAGTTGTCAGTTGAAAAATGAAGCGTTAAGGTTACTAGAGCAGGTAGGATTAACTCAGAGGGCCACGCATTTTCCCAGCCAGCTTTCCGGAGGAGAACAGCAGAGAGTGGCGATTGCGCGCGCATTGATAAATAAGCCGGGCCTGCTTTTATGCGATGAGCCTACGGGTAATCTTGATTCTAAAACCAGCGATGAGCTCATTGCCTTGGTAAAAAAAATAAATCTGGAAAATCAGATGACCGTAGTTTTAGTAACGCATAACGCGGAATTAGCCAAGACAGCCCAGATTGTATATCATTTAAGAGATGGGGTGTTGGTAAATTAGGCTACGTCTTAAAGGGCTATGGTAACGAAGCCCGTATCGGCTAAGGTTATGGTAACGTAAAGAAAAAAGACGAAAAACGTAACCGAATAACGAAACGGGCATCGTAACCCTAACCGAACTACGTAGCCGCTAAGTTAAAGAAACTTAAGCTACTGGGAGGTATTAAATATGAAAGTCTATATCAATGGCAAGTTTTATGACAAAAGGGATGCTAAGATATCTGTGTTTGACCACGGGCTTTTATACGGTGACGGCGTATTCGAAGGCATACGTTCCTATAACCGTTTGGTTTTTAAGTTGAAAGAGCATATTGACAGGCTCTTTGAATCAGCGCATAGCATAATGCTTAAGATCCCTTTGACAAAGAGTGAAATGATAAAGGCAGTTATCTTAACCTTAAAAGAGAATAATCTTAAAGATGCCTACATCCGTCTTGTGGTAACCAGAGGCGAAGGAGATCTGGGGCTTGACCCGCGTAAATGCGAAGGGAAAGCTACGAGCATAATCATTGCTGATAAAATAGCCTTATATCCGCAGATGTTTTACAAAAAGGGTTTAGAAATTATTACCGTGCCCACCATAAGAAATCTTCCCGAGGCACTGAACCCGCAGATAAAGTCCTTAAACTACCTGAATAATATCCTGGCAAAGATTGAGGCCGCAAATATGGGTTATGAAGAGGCGATTATGTTGGATTCGTTAGGTTATGTGGCAGAATGCACAGGCGATAACATTTTTATTGCCAAGTCCGAGCATCTCTATACGCCTCCGCAATGTATGGGGACTTTAAGAGGAATTACGCGCGATACGGTCTTAGAGATTGCCAGAAGAAATAAGATTTCTGTGCATGAACATGTGCTTACGCGGCATGAAGTGTATATTTCCGATGAATGTTTTTTGACCGGGACGGCTTGTGAGATTATACCGGTGGTAAAGGTTGACGGCCGCGTTATCGGCGACGGTAAACCCGGTAAGCTTACCCTGAATTTGATGAAGAAGTTTAAAGAGCTGACCAAGAAAGAAGGAACAAAGTATTAAAGGAGAAAAGAATGCTTTGTGATATTTGCGGTAAAAATCCTGCAACCGTGCATTTGACTGAAATCATCGATGACTCAATGAACGAACTTCATCTATGCGAAGAGTGCGCTCACCAGAAGAGTTTACAGATGGACCAACACTTCGGCCTGAGCGACCTTTTAGGAGGTCTGGCTGAGTTTGAGAAACCCGCTAAAGAAAAAGAAGCCGCCGTTACCGTTAAATGCGCAAATTGCGGGCTTACATATACGGACTTCAAGAAAATCGGCCGGCTCGGGTGCAGCGAATGTTACAGGACATTCAAAAAATACCTCGGCCCCCTATTAAAGAAAGTCCATGGTTCAATTATTCATTTCGGTAAGTCTCCGTTTAAGGTTGCCAGAGTCCTGGACAAAAGAGGAGATTTGCAGGCATTGCGTAATCAACTACAGAAAGCAATTGAAACCGAGGCATTTGAGGATGCAGCCAAGATTCGCGATAAAATAAAAGAGTTAGAAAAGAAACAACCACAAAATAATAGCGGCTCATAAGGAAAAGGAATGAAGCTAGACGATCTCATAAATCATAGCAGCGAATGGTTAAAAGGCACAGGCCCTAATTCCGATATTGTTATTTCCAGCCGTATACGCTTAGCCAGAAACTTGGAGAAAATTCCTTTTCCGCACTGGGCAAATAAAAAACAAAGCGAGGGAGTGCTCAATACAATTACAGACGCGGCTGGTAAAGTAGATTATTTTAAGTCTACCGTGACCTTTAAGTTAGCAGACTTAGACAGCATAGATAAACAGTTCTTAATTGAAAGGCACCTGATGTCTTATGAACATGCCCAAAAAGCAGATCAGAAGGCAGTCATAATTGATACCGAGGAGATATTATCGATAATGCTCAATGAAGAAGACCACATCAGGATGCAGGTGATGCAGTCTGGTTTTAATCTCTTCGAGGCCTGGAATATTATTAATAAGCTCGACGATTGCCTGGCAAAAGAGTTAAGCTTTGCTTTTCTGGCAGACTGGGGTTATTTGACTGCCTGCCCGACTAATACTGGCACGGCTATGCGCGGTTCGGTGATGTTGCATCTGCCGGCATTGGTAATGACAACCCAGATTAATCGCGTCTTGGCTGCTATTGCCAAGTTAAGTTTTACTACGCGCGGCTTATACGGCGAGGGAACACAAGCTACAGGCAATTTTTTCCAGGTATCGAATCAAGTTTCTTTAGGCCTTAGCGAAGATGATATCATTGAAAATATAAATGGCTTGATCAGGCAGATTATCGAGCAGGAAAGCCAGGCAAGAGAGATGATGTTATCCAGAAATAGGGCGGTGTTAGAGGATAGGATCAACCGTAGTTTCGGCATACTCAAGAGCGCGCATATTATAACCAGCCAGGAGACTATCGAGTTGTTATCCATGGTCAGACTTGGTTGCGACCTGGGGATGGTTAAGGATTTGGACCGGCGAACAATAAATGAGTTATTTATTACTACTCAACCGGCGCATCTGCAGAAACTGGAAAGTAAAAAACTCTCCAGTCAGGAAAGGGATGTCAAGAGGGCAGAGTTGATCAGGAGTAGATTGATAAAATCATAATAGAAATCAGAGTTAGTTCTTAAGTTCGTATGTTCGTGAGTTCTTAAGTTAACAGGCGAACCAGAGAACCTGCGAACCCGAGAACTTAAAATCTGGTTTCTTTTCGACGAACAATGTGAGGAGGTACAGATGTTCAATAGATTTACCGAGAGAGCCAGAAAAGTAATTATCTTAGCCAAGGAAGAGGCAAGGCGTTTCAATCACGACTACATCGGGACAGAGCATATATTGTTAGGCTTAGTCCGTGAAGGCGAAGGCGTAGCTGCGAGCGTATTACAGAAGATGGGCGTTTCCTTAGAAAAGATACGCCTGGAGATTGAAAAATTAGTACAACCCGGCCCTACCACACAGATTATCGGAGATATACCGTTTACCCCGCGCGCAAAGAAGGCATTGGAATTAGCTGCCGAGGAAGCGCGTGCATTAGGGCATAATTATATCGGCACAGAGCATCTACTCCTCGGGTTCATCCGTGAAGGAGAAGGCATGGCATCCCAGGTATTATTAAATTTAGGCTTAGACTTAAACACACTAAGAAATGAAGTAATGGGGCTTCTCGGTTCAACATTGCCTAGCTTTGGCTCAAGCCCTACCAAAACAAAGACTCCGGCATTGGATGCCTTTGGCAGAAATTTGACTGAATTAGCCAGAGAAAATAAACTTGATCCTGTGATTGGCCGCCACAATGAAATTGAACGCGTGATTCAGATATTAAGCAGGCGCACGAAGAATAATCCGGTTTTATTAGGTGAGGCAGGAGTGGGAAAGACTGCTATAGTTGAAGGCCTTGCCCAGTCCATTGTTGCCGGGAATGTCCCTGAGGTCCTGCGCAATAAACGCATGATTGTTTTGGATTTGGCATTGATGGTTGCGGGGACAAAATACCGCGGCCAATTTGAAGAAAGAATCAAGGCAGTAATGGAGGAGATAAAACGCTCTCAGGATGTAATTATTTTTATTGATGAATTGCATACGCTCGTAGGCGCTGGCGCTGCAGAGGGCGCTATCGATGCTTCTAATATTTTAAAGCCCGCGTTGTCTCGCGGCGAGATGCAATGCATCGGCGCAACCACTATGGATGAGTATAGAAAATATATTGAAAAGGACGCAGCCCTGGAGCGCAGATTCCAGACTATCATGGTTGAGCCGCCTTCCGTAGAACAGACGATTGAGATATTAAAGGGCCTGCGCGACAGATACGAAGCACACCATCGTGTGCACTTTTTGGATGAGGCATTGGAGGCAGCGGCAAAATTATCCGACCGTTATATCTCAGGCCGTTTCCTTCCCGATAAAGCAGTGGATTTAATTGATGAGGCAGGTTCCCGCGCCAGATTAAACGTTTTAATTGTGCCGCCTGAGCTCAAGCAATTGGAAGAAAAGGTGGAATCTCTCAGAAAAGAAAAAGAGTCTTATATAAAAGGCCAGCTCTTTGAGAAAGCAGCAGCATTAAGGGACCAGGAGAGGCAGGCACGCCAGGATTTAGAGCAATTAAACGGGGAATGGTCACAAGCCAAAGATAAGATGCGCCCTGAACTCGGCGAAGAGGAGATTGCTAAAATTGTCTCTCAGTGGACAGGCATTCCAATATTCCGGTTAGAAGAAAAAGAGAGCGAAAAATTATTAAAAATAGAAGATGGACTGCATAAACGTGTAGTGGGCCAGGATGAGGCTATATCTGCGATTGCCCATGCAGTAAGGCGTTCGCGGGCAGGCATCAAGGATCCCAAGAGGCCCATCGGTTCATTTATATTTTTGGGCCCTACAGGCGTAGGTAAGACGCTCCTGGCCCGCGCTTTGGCTGAATATATGTTTGGCGACGAAGATGCGCTTTTGCAATTGGACATGTCAGAGTATATGGAGAAATTCAATGTCTCGCGTTTAATAGGCGCGCCTCCCGGATACGTAGGTTATGAAGAGGGCGGACAGCTTACCGAGAGAGTAAGGCGCAGGCCCTATTCAGTTATATTATTGGATGAAATCGAAAAGGCGCATCCGGATGTATTTAATATACTTCTTCAGGTCCTTGAAGACGGCCGCCTCACTGACAGTTTTGGCAGGAAAGTAGATTTCAGGAATACAGTGGTGATTATGACCTCTAATGTGGGCGCGGAGTTAATCCGTAAGACCAGTTCCCTCGGTTTTAAAACTCAGAAAGAAGAAGTAACTTATCAGGAGATGAAAGAAAAATTACTTGAAGAAGTAAAGCGCACCTTTAAGCCGGAGTTTTTAAACCGTATAGATGATACCATAGTTTTTAGGCCGCTGCTCAAAGAAGATCTGCTGTACATCATTGACATTGAGTTAGGTTTCGTTGCCCAGAGGCTGAAGGAGCACAATATACTACTGGATGTTAATCAGGAGGCAAAAGATTTTCTCATCGAAAAAGGTTTTAATCCTATATTCGGAGCCAGGCCCCTTAAGAGAACGATACAGAGGTTTCTGGAAGATCCCCTGGCATCCGAAATAATCTCCAAGAACTTTAAAGACGGCTCTCACGTAAAAGTATCGCGTAAGAATCAAGAGCTGGTTTTTGAACAATGAAAAAACTATTCTTAATTTTAGGCAAGAGAGTATTAGCTTTGTTATATCTTTTAGGAGGCTTAAGCTATTTAGCATCCCAGACTTTTTATTGGCTATTTATTCCACCTTTTAAAAAAGAGCGTATCTTTGAGCAATGCAAAAAGGCAGGCATGGATAGCTTGCCCATAGTTTCCTTGATTGCTTTTTTTATCGGCGTGATTATGGCGCTTCAGACTGCTTATCAAATGCAGCGGCTCGGCGCTGAGATGTATATTGGAAGCATTGTTGCGCTTTCTATGGTTAGGGAACTGGGGCCGGTTATCACTGCGCTGATAGTGGCAGGCAGGGTGGGTGCATCGATTACCGCTGAGATCGGCTCCATGCAGGTAACTGAACAGGTAGATGCCCTGCAGACACTAGCCACCAGTCCCATAAAATATCTGGTAGTGCCGCGCCTGTTGGCTCTGAGTATAATGGAGCCGCTCTTAACGTTATATGCCAATATAATCGGTATATTCGGAGGTTATCTTATTTGTGTCTATAGATTAGGCGTTTCTTCCGGTATGTACCGGTATATTACTTTTAGTGCCCTGCTCTACAAAGATTTATTTACCGGCCTATTTAAGGCATTATTTTTCGGCATGATAATCGCCTTTGTCAGTTGCTATGAAGGGTTTAAGGTAGAAGGCGGAGCAGAAGGCGTAGGCAAGGCAACTGCGCAGGCTGTGGTGACGATGTTTATTTTGATTATCGCCTTTGACTGTCTCTTTACCGCTTTATTCTATTTTATTTTTCCATGATAGAAATAAAAGAACTGACAAGATCATTTAATACCCATAAGGTTTTAGATAGCCTTAATCTTACGATTGAAAAAGGCACAACCTGTGTGATTATCGGACGTTCTGGGTGCGGCAAATCCGTTTTATTAAAACATATTGTGCGCGTATTGATACCCGAGAAAGGTAAAATTTATATTGAAGGCAAAGACCTGGATACGTTAAATGAAAAAGAATTAGACAATTTGAGGTTAAGGATCGGATTGGTTTTTCAGGGTGGTGCTCTTTTTGATTCTTTGACCGTGGGCGAGAACGTAGGTTTCGGCCTTATTGAACATACCAAAATTAGTCACAAAGAATTATTAGAAAAGATAGAAGAGGCATTGTCTTTGGTGGGATTGTGCGGCATCGGGAATTTAATGCCTGCAGAGTTAAGCGGCGGTATGAAGAAGCGTGTGGCATTAGCCCGCGCAATATGCGTAAAACCCGATATTATACTTTACGATGAACCCACAACCGGCGTTGACCCCATTACGGCAGATAGTATAAATGAACTTATCAAAGCTCTTCACGATAAATTAAAAGTTACCTCTGTTGTAGTAACGCATGATATGAAGAGCGCCTATAGGGTAGCGGATAGAATTGCGATGCTCTATCAGGGTAAGATTATTGCTGAGGGCACTCCTGAAGAAATTCAAAATACACAGCATCCGGTTGTGCACCAATTTATAAACGGATTAGCACAGGGTCCTATAACAGAGACGTTGGATAGTTTTAGATAAATTTGCACTTATAAGTTACGTCGCTTACGCTCCGTAACTTATGTGCTCATTTAAGGGAGGCTATAAATGATATTCGGTCAGTCAAAATTAGAGTTGAAAGTAGGTATCTTTGTTTTTATGGGCCTGGTGATTTTAACCATCTTTATTTTATCGATGAAGGATTTTAAAAGCATAACTGCGGGTTACGAGGTTAATTTTATCTTTAATTTTGCCAATGGCGTAAAAATCGGCGCGCCTGTAAGATTTGCCGGTGTAGATGTAGGAGAAATCAAGGAGATAAACTTTGTTACGACAGCCGATGACCCTAAGCCTAAGGTGCGGATAGTAGGCTCGGTTAAGAAAAATATAACGGTGCCTGTTGACTCTACTGTTTGGGTAAACACGTTAGGATTATTAGGTGAAAAGTATATTGAGATTATGCCGGGTAAAGATTACAGTAATATTCTTCTCGCCAAACAAACATTAGTGGGCGTTGACCCTATTCCTATGCAAGAGGTATCTGTCTTGGCCAGGGATATAGCCAAACATTTAGATGAGAGCTTTCTCAGGATAATAAATAAAGAAGGCACGGTGGGTAAACTTCTTTACGACGACGCAATATATAAAGAATTAGAGGCACTGATTACAGATGTAAGGAAACACCCCTGGAAATTATTCATTAAGACAAAAGAAAAACCTGAAAAAAAATAGATTCTATGAAAACCAAAACAGTATTCTCTTGTCAGAATTGCGGTTACCAGTCTCCCAAATGGTTAGGCAGATGCCCTGATTGTAATAGTTGGAATTCTTTTGTGGAAGAGGATTATACCGCACCGTCCGCAAAATATAAGGAAAGAAAGGCGCTATATAAAGATGAGCCGGTGTTATTAAAGGATGTAGAAGTTAAGGAAGAAAGCAGGCTTAAAACCGGAATATTGGAATTGGATAGGGTATTAGGCGGCGGGATAATTGAAGGATGCGTGGTATTAATCGGCGGAGACCCCGGCATTGGCAAATCCACGGTATCCTTACAGGTTTCCAATCAATTGACCGGCCAAGGATATACTGTTCTTTATGTTAGCGGCGAAGAATCGGTTGCCCAGACAAAATTAAGGGCAAAGCGCCTGGGAGCAGCAAAGGATGGTAATCTATATATAGTCAACCAGACAGATTTATCTTTAATTATTGAATATATCAAAAAGATTAATCCCGATGTAGTAATCATTGACTCTATACAGGTAATCTTTGAGCCCACAATTAGTTCTTCACCCGGCAGCGTCAGCCAGGTAAGAGAATGCGCAGGCATACTTACGCAGTTAGCAAAGACTACCGGTACATCTATTTTTATCATCGGCCATGTAACTAAAGAAGGCACTATTGCCGGGCCCCGTGTTCTTGAGCATATCGTGGATACTGTGCTTTATTTTGAGGGCGATAGATTCTCAATATACAGAATTTTACGCGCGGTAAAAAATAGATTCGGCTCAACCAATGAGATTGGAGTATTCGAGATGAGTTCAGAGGGTTTAAAAGAAGTGAAGAACCCTTCTGAGATATTCTTGTCAGAGAAACCGCGCGATGTTTCTGGCTCAGTAGTAGTATCTATTTTAGAAGGGAGCAGGCCGCTTTTAGTAGAAATCCAGTCGCTGGTAAGTAAGTCAACCTTTGGTTATGCGCGCAGACGGACTCAAGGATTTGATTATAACCGTTTAAGTTTATTGGTAGCCGTATTAGAAAAACGTATAGGTTTATATCTTGGAGCAGAGGATATATTTGTCAATGTGGCTGGCGGAATAAAAATAGAAGACCCCGCAGCTGATTTAGGAGTAGCCATAGCAATAGCCTCAGCTTTTCGTGATCAGATTGCACTTGCTGATACATTATTTTTGGGCGAAGTAGGGCTTGCAGGTGAGATTAGAAGCATATCACAAGTTATATTACGTATAAATGAGGCGGCAAAATTAGGATTTAAACACTGTATATTACCCAGAAATAATTATAAGAATCTGGATTACAAGAAAGAAGATATAGAATTAATTCCGGTTTCTACATTAAAAGAGACTTTAGATATAGCGATTGCTAAAGCTTAAGACACCCCGCACTTATTGCACCCGGCGTTATTGGATACGCCGGTATGCGCCGCTGCGCAAGAATTGCGCGGGTGTTGCCCTTGTGGGCAAGGAGGTAATATATGAATTTATTAGCAGTACGTATTCTTTTTATAGTTGCTAGTACTCTTATTGGTTATCAGACCATGGATCCCAGAGATTTAGGCATATTAGGTGCCCTCATAGGTATTGTGGCAAGCGGTATAATTATACTTGTTGAGATGGGTATGCGCCGTATATCGATGCGCGGACTTTCCAGCACAGTATTCGGCCTTATCCTGGGCCTAATTATGGCTAAACTTGTTACTGATGCATTTATCCTTGCACCCATATCTAGTGCAAGTCTCTCTATGATAAGGGTTACCCTGACATTAATCTTTTGTTATTTGGGTATGGTTATCGGCCTTCGCGGCAAAGACGAATTCAATATTATTATTCCCTACGTACGGTTGCGCAGGCAGGATCAGTCGGAAGAGCTAACCCTGGTTGATACCAGCGTCATTATTGATGGCCGGATTATGGATATATGCAAAACAAAATTCCTGGAAAATAAGATTGTTATTCCTAAATTTGTTTTAAAAGAATTGCAGCAGATTGCGGATTCAACAGACCCCATTAAGCGTCAAAGGGGTCGTCGAGGCCTGGAGATTTTACATACGCTTCAGAAAGAAATGGTTCAGGATATAATGCTGCACGAAGAAGAGCTTCCGGATATCCCAGAAGTAGATGCAAAGCTGGTTAAGTTAGCCAAGATATTAGAGGCAAAGATATTGACGGTAGACTTTAATTTAAACCGCGTAGCCAGTCTTCAGGGTATAAAAGTACTAAATATAAATGAGCTGGCTAATGCCTTAAAGCCAATGGTTTTCCCCGGAGAGCAGATGCGTATTAAATTGCTCAAAGAGGGAAAAGAGCATAATCAGGCAGTGGGATACTTAGACGACGGTACAATGGTTGTGGTGGAAGAGGCACGTAGATTAATCGGCCAGGAAGTAAGAGTTGTGGTTACTTCGGTTCTTCAGACCCAGGCCGGCCGGATGATTTTTACGAAAATAGAGAGATAGATGTATGTCACGGCAATTGTCCTTGCTGCAGGCAAAGGTTTAAGATTAAAGTCAAAGATTTCCAAGCCGCTCATTAAAATCGATTCCAAGCCCCTTATAATCTACAGCCTTAATACGCTAAGTAATCACCCTTATATTAAAGATATTATTGTAGTAGCTAATCGCCGGAATCTGCAAGATATACGCAATAAAATAAAGCGATACCGCATAGATAAGATTAAAGATGTGGTTTTAGGGGGCGAGGTGCGTCTTGCCTCGGTTGTCAATGGCCTAAGGGCAATAGATAACCATACAGACTTAGTCTTAATCCACGATGGAGTTCGGCCTTTTATTGATAGAGATATAATATCTTCGGTAATAAAAACCGCCAAATCATACGGCGCTGCTATTGTAGGTGTTCCGGTTAAGGCAACTATTAAAGAGGTTCTCGGTTCTCGGTTCTCGGTTCTCGGTGATTTCGTTGTAAAAAAGACGCTGAATAGGAATAATCTCTGGGAGATTCAGACTCCGCAGGTTTTTAAAAAAGACTTAATTTTAAAGGCGTATAATAAATTCGGTGATATGGATGTTACTGACGACGCTATGTTAGTAGAAAAACTTGGGGTGAAAGTAAGAGTCGTTCTAGGAAATTATATGAACATAAAGATAACCACACCCGAAGATTTGGTATTAGCGGAAGGGCTAGTGCACAAATGGAATATCGGATAGGCATAGGTTACGATATCCACCGTTTAGCCGATGGCCGTAAATTATTTATCGGCGGGATAGAGATTCCTCATGTCCAGGGTTTACTGGGTCATTCCGACGCAGATGTGCTCCTGCATGCGATATGCGACGCATTATTAGGCGCAGTAGCAGAGGGCGATATAGGCCAGCATTTCCCTGACACAGATCCTCGATACCATGGCATTTCGAGTAGAGAATTATTAAAAACAGTTTATAGCTTGATAAGGAAGAAAAATTTCTTGATTAATAATGTGGACACGGTAGTAATTGCGCAGGAACCCATACTTTCGCCTTTTAAAAAACAGATGCAGCAGGCAATAGCCGGGATTTTAAACATTAAAGAAGACAGCGTAAACATAAAAGCCAAAACCAATGAGGGGTTGGGAGAAATCGGTAAAAAGGAAGCCATTGCCGCTTATGCTGTGGTTACGGTGATATCTAAGGAGGAAAAATGACCATTTGCATATTGTTATTGAAAATATTAGCCATCCTGTTTATTCTGTTTTTCTCAAAGATTATTATTATCTCTATATTTTTCTATAGAGAGATTCAGGCAGCGCGCGCTAAAGACCCGGCTGCCAAGAGTTTTTTAGAGGTACTCTTACTTTATCAGGGCTTGCACGCTTTGATCAGCCATCGCATTGCGCATTTTTTCTATAAATTAAAATTGTTTTTCCTGGCGCGTTTAATCAGCCAGTTTTCAAGGCACCTAACCGGCATTGAAATACATCCCGGCGCACAGATCGGCAAAGGACTTTTTATTGACCATGGCATGGGGGTAGTAGTCGGCGAAACTGCAATTATCGGGGATAATGTTCTCTTGTATCAGGGAGTCACTTTAGGCGGGACAGGGCTAGAAAAAGGTAAACGCCATCCTACTATTGGTAATAACGTAGTTATCGGCACAGGAGCAAAGGTATTGGGCAATATCACCGTCGGAGATAATTCGTATATCGGAGCAAACGCCGTGGTGATTAAAGATGTGCCGCCTAATTCCACGGTTGTAGGTGTGCCCGGAAGGATTACAAAACAGGACGGTAAAAAAATTGATATTAGCCTGGACCATATTCATGTACTCGACCCCATAATGCAGAATATAGAAGAATTGGAAAAAAGAATTGATAAAATGGAGAGAGAAGGTTAAGTATTCCGGGTTACGGTTACGAAGCCCGTATCGTTATTCGGTTACGTTTGCCGTCTTAAAAAACGTAGCCTTAACCCAACTACGAAACGGGCATCCTAACCCTAACCGAATGACGTAACCAACTTTTCGATTTCTCTGAAATGTCTATATATATCTACAATTCTCTCACCCGCAAAAAAGAAGAATTTATTCCTTTAAATCCACCCCAAGTAAAAATGTATGTGTGTGGACCTACGGTTTACGATGAGCCGCACATAGGACATGCGCGCAGTGCCTATATATTCGACGTAATCAGGCGTTATTTAATATATAAAGGTTATAAAGTAACCTTTGTCAGAAATGTGACTGACGTTGATGATAAGATTATTGATAAAGCAATAAAAGAATATAAGGGGGAAGACTTAAATAGCTCCGTCAAGAAAGTAGCTGAAGAATATCTTTCCGCCTACCATGAAGCCATGTCTGCTTTGAATATAAGCAGCAACAAACCTGATGTTGTTGAGCCAAAAGCAACCGAATATATAGATAAGATGATAGAGTTTATAAAAAATCTTATAAATAGAGGCGTTGCGTATGAGTCGGGAGGAGATGTATATTTTGATATTAAAAAAGCTAAAGACTACGGAAAGTTATCTAAACAGTCAATTGATAAAATGGAAATTGGCGCAAGGGTTTTACCTGAAGAAAATAAAAAGGACCCTCTCGATTTTGCTTTATGGAAAGCAGCAAAAGAGGGAGAGCCGTCGTGGAACAGCCCTTGGGGCAAGGGAAGGCCAGGCTGGCATATAGAATGTTCTGTAATGAGTTCAGATATCCTAGGAGATAAATTTGATATACACGGCGGAGGAATAGACCTTATATTCCCGCACCACGAGAATGAAATAGCGCAGTCTGAGGGTGCAGGCAAGGAATTTGCCAAATACTGGATACACCACGGCTTACTTACCATCAACGGCCAGAAGATGGCCAAGTCATTGGGGAATTTTATCACCATAAAAGACGTTTTGGGTAAATATCCTACAGATATTTTGAAGATTTTCTATCTCCAGGCGCATTATTCCAGCCCGATAGACTTTTCATGGGAGAAAATGGAAGAGGCAAAAAGTGCATATGAGCGCATAGATATTTTAATGAAGAAATTATATAGGGTCTTTGGTACTAGAGATGTAAGTAAAGTAGTAACCGGAGGAATGGGGGCTATAGGACAATTCAAAGATAAATTTATTGAATATATGGATGACGATTTTAATACTCCACGAGCATTATCAGTTTTATTTGATATGATAAATAGATGTAATAAAGAATTAGAAAGCAATGATGAGTATAAAAATTTTAAATTACGCTATGCTATGGATATAATAAAAGAGATATCTGATATCTTTGGTTTTACTTTTCTTAAGGATAATTCAACTGAGATGTTAGATACGAAAGTTACAATCGCTATAGCTATGCGGGAACAGTTAAGAAAAGAAAAAAAATTTAAAGAAGCAGATGACATTCGAAAGAATCTTGAAGAAAAAGGCATTATACTAGAAGATACTAAAGACGGCACGACTTGGCGTAGGAAGTTATAGATATTTAGCGGGGTGGCTTGGCTTGATTCACGCAGCATGTAGTTTATGCGAGCGGCCAGGGTTCACTCGCTATTACGATATCGGTGAGAGCGAGCAGAAACTCCAAGCGAGATTTTCCTCGGCGGGGAAAATCGAGCGGTGCTGCGAGAAGCGAGACAAGACAAGCCGCTAAATGGGTAGGAAATTATGAAAGGCAAATTCATTACATTCGAAGGGTCGGAGGGCTGCGGCAAGAGCACGCAGTCAAAACTCCTCTACCAATATTTGAAGAGAAAAGGTTTTAAAGTAGTTTATTTACGCGAGCCGGGCGGCACCAAGGTAAGCGAGAAGCTCAGAAAGATTTTATTAGATTCTAAGAATGATTCTATGGCACCGATGGCTGAAATGCTACTTTATATGGCAGCGCGCGCTCAAATTGTGCATGAAGTTATTGTCCCGGCTTTAAAGAATGGCTCGATTGTTATCTGCGATAGATTCTTAGACTCTACTATTGCCTATCAGGGTTACGGCTTGGGGGTAGATATTAAGCTCATTAAATGCGTCGGAGAGATGGCGACTTCCGGCATAAAGCCGGATTTTACTATATTCCTAGATTTACCCCTCAAGAAAGGGCTTAAGCATCGCCGGCAGTCAAAAGACCGCATCGAAAAACGCTCATTAGCGTATCATTCCCGAGTTCTGGAAGGCTATCTTAAACTCGCTCACTTAGAGCCCAAGAGGATAAAAATTGTAAAGGTGCATAAGGACAAATTTAAAACGCAATCTGAAATAAGGAAATTAGTAGATAAATTCCTATGTCATTTCAAGATATAAAAGCCCAGGATAAGCCCATACAGATACTTAAAGGATACATAAAGCACTCTCGCCTTACAGGCAGTTATCTTTTTACGGGTGAGGAGGGGGTAGGTAAAAAACTCGTCGCTAAAACACTGGCTAAAGCATTAAATTGTGAAGGCCAAACCTTAGATTCTTGTGATAGTTGCGTACCTTGTTTAAAAATAGAAAAAGGCCAGCATCCCGACATCCATATCATTGAGGGCTCTGTTTCACCTGGCGTCAATCTCGAGCCAGGCCAAAGGACCGCAGCCCAGGACTCTGATTCCATAAAAATAGAATATATCCGTCAGTTGCAAAAAGATATTAACTTAAAACCGTATGAAGGAAAGAAAAAGGTCTTTATTATTGACAATGCCCATAATTTAACTGCTGAAGCTGCAAACGCGCTCTTAAAGATATTGGAAGAGCCGCCGGGTGATAGTTTAATTATCCTGCTCAGCGCAAAACCCGTGCTATTATTTAAAACTATAATTTCGCGCTGCAAGACGATAAAGTTTTATCCTTTACCAAGAATCGAACTCGAAGAAATTTTAAAAAAAGATTTTCATCTTGATAGTAACCTGGCTCACTACCTCGCTTATTCTTGCGAAGGAAGAATAGGCCGCGCTTTGAAATTAAAGGATATAGATATATTAAGAGAAAAGAATAGCATTATTGATGCATTTACCCTGGTAAGGAGATCAGATTCAGATAGGCTCTCAGTAGAGAATAGAAATAATGTGCGGGCTCACTTGAATATATTGGCAGGTTGGTTTAGGGATATGTATTTAATAAAAATAGGCGCGCCTTACAGCGAACTTATTAATCTTGACCGTAAAGAGGAATTATTAAGACTCATGCACCGTTATACATTTATGGATTTATATGAAATATTTAATTCTTTCTCTAGTTCATTATTATACTTAGAGCACAATATTAATGTCAAATTATTGTTATCTAACTTAAGAGAGGACATAAGTTATGGAGCTTTATATCGGAAGTGATGTAGGCGACATAACTTATATGTCCGAACTTACCCAGCACTAATTTGTAGACGCGCTGGAACTAAAAATTTTAGGGGTTGAGAGCGAGATGTGCCTATTTAATTTTATCTTGAGCGCAATTTCAAATTAGTGCTGGGTTAAATTCGCACTTATAACTTACTCACACTTTTAGTGTTCGTAAGTTATGTGCTCATTTAATATGGAAAATACTGTTTTTGTAAGATTAAGAGATTCGGGCCAAACATATTTTTATAATTCTGCACACTTAAATGTTAAGGAAGGTGATTATGTTATCGTAGAGCATGACCGCGGCTTAGATTACGGTCAAATCGTTTCTCCTAAAGACGCCGTATTAGATAATAAATCGCAAGAACCCTTGAAGAAAATAATACGCGTTGCTAAAGATAGTGATTTGAAACAGATTGAAGACAATAGGGTTAAATCCAGGGAGGCATTTAATACCTGCCTTAAGAAGATAGAAGAGCATAAGTTAGATATGAAACTTGTGCGCGCAGAATATTCTTTTGACCGCACCAAGATTGTATTTTATTTTACTGCTTCCGGCAGGGTTGATTTCAGGAATCTGGTCAAAGACCTTGCCAAGATTTTTAAGGCCCGGATTGAATTAAGGCAGATTGGCGTAAGGGATGAAGCAAGGCTCTTTGGCGGCTTTGGCCATTGCGGAAGACAACTCTGCTGCGGAACATTTCTAAAGGATTTCGAGCCGGTCACGATTAAGATGGCAAAGGAAGAAGGCCTGCCTTTAAATCCTCCTAAGATATCGGGTCTGTGCGGGAGGCTGATGTGTTGTCTTTATTTTGAATATGAGTCGTATAAGATTTTAGCTAAAGGGCTCCCCAAGGAGGGCGAACACATAAATACTAAACAAGGCAAAGGAAAGGTAACAAACGTAAATGTCTTCAAGCGCATTGCTACTGTAGAGTTAGAAGACGGCTCACAAATAGAGGTTAGTTATAATGAGTAATAAATTCTATATTACCACAGCAATTGATTATCCTTCTGCTCCTCCACATATCGGGCATGTCTATGAGAAGGTTTGCGCCGATATTATTGCAAGATGGCATCGGCGGATCGGTGACGATGTATTTTTTTCCACTGGCACAGATGAACATGGACAAAAAATACAAAAATGTGCTTTAAGTTCAGGCAAAAAGCCAGAAGAGTTTGTTGAAAGGATGTCAAAAAGATTTATTGATCTTTGGGCAAAGTTAAATATATCTTACGATAGTTTTATAAGAACTACTCAAAAGCGACATGAAGAAATAGCCCAGAACATATTTAAAAAGATTTACGAAAAAGGGGATATTTATAAAGGATTATATGAAGGATTATACTGTGTTGATTGTGAAGCCTTTTATACTGAGAAGGATTTATTAGAAGGAATTTGTCCTACTCATAATAAAAAAGTCGAAAAAATAAAAGAGGAATGTTATTTCTTCAAAATGAGTAAATACCAAGACAAGATTCTTGAGCACATTCGGGCTAACAAAGATTTTATTCAACCAGAGACGAGAAGAAATGAAATAATTAATAGGATAAAAGAGGGGATTAGGGACTTAAGCGTTTCTCGTTCTAGTTTTAACTGGGGAATTCCTCTTCCTATAGATGAAAAACATATAATCTTTGTTTGGTTCGATGCTTTGATAAATTACATTTCTGTTTTAGGCTACCCCAATAAAGAATTTAGAAAATATTGGCCAGCGGATATTCATTTAATTGGTAAGGATATTTTATGGTTTCATGCGGTGGTTTGGCTGGCAATTCTATTGGCTGCAGATATTGAATTACCCAGGAAGATTTTTGTACATGGTTTTATTAATATTAAGGGAGAAAAAATAAGTAAAAGCAGAGGCGTTGTGGTAGATCCTCTGGAATTAGTAAGGAAATATGGAACAGATGCTATACGATATTTTTTACTGAGAGAGATTCGTTTTGGAGAAGACGGCGATTTTTCCGAGGATGCTTTGATTAAACGTATTAATGACGATCTTGCTAATGACTTAGGCAATCTCGTTTATAGAACATTGACAATGATAGAGAAGTATTTTAAGGGATATGTACCTCGTGCCGAGATTATAGATAAGAAATGGGAACAAAATATAGATAATTTCTCACGCGAAGTCGATCTGCATATGTCCAATTTAGATTTTAATTTAGCATTAGATGGGACCTGGGAATTGATTAACCTGGCCAATAAATATATTGAAGATACAAAGCCTTGGAATCTAACTAAGGAGAATAAAACAGAAGAGCTTAAGAGCTTTATCCGTTTATTAGTAGATGTGCTCAGAGAAGTCGCTGACCAGATTTATCCCTTTATGCCGCAAACAGCCGAATCTATAAAAGACCAGATAGGCAAAGATAAGATTAAAAAAGGCAAACCTTTATTCCCCCGTGTAGACTTAAAAGGGATATCCTAATCACCCGATATCCTTAAAGATTCTATTTTTAGAATATGCATTCTAAAGTTTCCATTGTAAAATGCAAGGATTACGAGCCTGAGCGGGTCATGGAGGCAACCAGAAAGGCCATGAATTTAATTGGAGGTATATCCGCTTTTATTGCGCCAAAAAGCAAGGTATTAGTTAAACCCAATCTTTTGATGGCTAAGGGGCCGGAATTCGGTATAGATACGCATCCTGAGATTGTGCGCGCAGTGGTGAGGATATTAAAAGAGATTAATTGCAAAATTTATTTGGGTGATGGCCCAAGCGTCTGGGGTAGTCAGATTGAAAAAGTAGATGAAGTTTACGCGCGCTCAGGAGTAAAAAAAATTTGCGAAGAAGAAGGTATTGAACTGGTAAGATTCGACAAGAGACGTTGGAGAGGAAATCTTCTTTTGACGACATGGTTAGACAATTGCGATTATGTACTGAATTTACCAAAATTCAAAACCCACGATTTTATGCTTATGACCGGCGCGGTAAAGAATCTCTTTGGATTGGTTAGCGGTACCTATAAGACGGAGTTGCATAAGAAATATTTTGCCCAAGAAGATTTCGCTAAGATGTTAGTTGATATCTATGAAGAAACCATGCCTGCCCTGACCATCGTTGATAGCATTGTGGCTATGGAAGGAGATGGGCCAGGTACAAGCGGAGAATTACGCAAGGTAGGTTTGATTTTGGCAGGTTCTGATTGCGTAGCGTTAGATAGCATCTTAGCTTTAATTATGGGCCTTAAGCCGCAAGATATATTAACTACCAAAGAGGCAGCTGGTAGAGGTTTAGGCGTAGCAGATATTAATTCTATTTCAATTTTCGGCGAGAGATTAGAAAATATTATTAGAGAGCCTTTTAAGTTACCTGTCCCGTCACTGGTAAAGAGAATTCCTCGTCCGGTTATTGAATTAGCAAAAAAACTTATTAAATACTATCCCTGCGTGGAGTATGATAATTGTATTAGATGCGCTTCCTGTATTCAGGCCTGTCCGAGTAAAGTCATAACTATGAAAGATGACAGGCTGGTTTTTGATTATTCAAAATGTATAGCCTGTTTTTGCTGCCAGGAGGCCTGTCCTAATGCAGCCATAAAAATAAAGAGGAATATCTGGGCTAAGTTAGCAGGACTGTAGATAGATTTTCGTTTTTGCTTCGCGCACTGAAAATTTTTGCCGTCTGCTACGGTTTACTCGTCGTTTTCGGTTAGGCTATCGTAAGGTATTGCCCTTTACTCCTCGTAAATCCTTGCAGACGTTTGCCAAAAATTTTCTAATTGTGCGCTCCAGCAAAACCGCAAAATCTTTGTGCAAGTTATGAGCAAACATAGCGATTTGATGGATTTAAGGATTAAGCTGGATGAGGCAATTACTTACGGCACGCATAGAGAAGCGGTTAAGCTGGCTAAACAAGGTTTAAAAGAGGCCGAAGAGCGGGGTCTTGAAGGCGAAATTGAATATTTTAAGGGTCAGATTGAACTTCTGAATAAAAATTTTACTACTGCGATAGAACATTTTGATGCAGCTATAAAACATAACCCCAATGACGGAGCAGCGTATAATGACCGGGCATTGTGTATGGTAGAGCTGGGTATAATTGATAAGGCATTTTATTATTTTAATAAGGGGATTGCAGTAGAGCCGGATTATGCTACTATTTATCATAACAAAGGCTGGTTACTGAATAATATCGGCAGGCACACTGAGGCTATAGAATGTTTTAAGAAGGCCTTGGGCCTTGAACCAAATAGGGCAGTAACCTATGATAATCTGGCAGACGCGCTTTTTAATCTTTCTGACTATCGGGGAGCCTTGGATGCATACAAAAAAGTTCTACGGTTTTTAAAGCCCGGATGCTGTCAGGATATAAAAAGACAGGTCACTGCACGCATCAAATCCATAGAAACCAAGATTTCAAAAAACAAGGGGAGCGGAAGGATATTATGGACTTAAGAACTATAGAATGGAAAAATAACGGCATTAAAATAATTGACCAGACAAAGTTGCCCGGCGAATTAAAATATATGTATATTAGAGATTTAAAGAGTCTTTGGAGGGCAATAAAAGAGTTAAAGGTGCGCGGCGCTCCGGCGCTGGGTGCAGCAGCAGCGTGGGGTATATATTTAGGGATTAAAAATTCCAGGGCAGGAAATTTTGGCGAGTTTAGCAGAGAATTGCATAAAGCGGCAAGATACATTGCTTCTTCCCGGCCTACGGCGAGGAATCTTTTTTGGGGCATAGAAAGGATGTGCTGCGTCGCCTTAAGAAATAAATATAAGCCAATATCGGCTATAAAAAGATTACTCTTTAAAGAAGCGCAAAAGCTCATCGAAGAAGACAGGCTGGCCTGCCGAAGAATTGGCCATTATGGCGCAAAATTGATTAAAGACAAAGACACGATATTAACCATTTGCAATGCGGGGATTTTGGCTACCATTGATTATGGCACAGCATTAGGCGTAATATATAAAGCAAAGCAAGGGGGTAAGCGTTTAAAAGTTTATGCCTGCGAAACCCGTCCCTTGTTACAGGGTGCCCGTCTAACTACTTGGGAGTTAAAGAAAAAGGGCATTGATGTCACGCTTATATGCGATAATATGGCAGCAACGTTAATGCAGCAGGGTAAGATAAATAAAGTGATTGCAGGCGCAGATAGGATTGCGGCAGATGGCGACGCTGCCAATAAAATCGGAACCTATAATCTGGCGGTATTGTGCCATTATCATAATATCCCTTTTTATATCGCAGCCCCCCACTCAACATTTGATCTTACGATTAAAACAGGACGGGATATACCGATTGAAGAACGCAAAGCGCAGGAAGTTACAGAGTTATTTTTTAAAAGGCCTATTACAGCTAAGGGGATTAAGGTATTTAATCCTGCCTTTGATGTAACGCCACATAATTTAATTACTGCAATTATCACGGATAAAGGTGTTATCAGGCCACCATACAGAAGAAATATTGCAAAGATACTCAACGGTTAAGCTATGTTAATAAAAAATATAGGAGAATTTGGATTAATCAATAGAATAAAAAAATTAATCAAGACCGATGCATCAGTTGTAAAAGGACCGGGAGATGATTGCGCAGTAATAAAATTTAGTAAAGATAAATATATGTTGTTTACTTCTGACATGCTCGTCGAAGGAGTAGATTTTACCGGTAAGGATAGGCCGTATCTTGTGGGTAGAAAGGCGATAGCCGTGTCTGTCAGTGATATTGCTGCCTGTGCCGGCCTGCCACGCTACTGTTTAGTATCAGTGGGTATGCCTGGAAACACCTCGGTTGATTTTATAGACAAACTTATTAAAGGAATGTTTCACTTTGCGGAGAAATATGGTATTAATATTGTAGGCGGAGATATCAGCCGCGCAAGACAATTAACCATTGATGTAAGTATGTTAGGAATCGTAGAAAAGAAAAACCTCGCCTTAAGAAGCGGAGCTAAGATAGGAGATATTATATTTGTTACGGGAAAACTCGGAGGTTCCATCTTAGGTAAACACCTTAGATTCACGCCGCGGTTAAAAGAGGCAAGGTTCTTAGTAAAAAATTTTAGAGTAAATTCAATGATTGACATATCTGATGGGTTGACTCAAGACCTCGGTCATATTTTGGAGGAGAGTTCAGCGGGAGCAATAATCTATGAAGATTTAATTCCAATAAGTAAACAGGCGCGCAATTTGCATGACGCACTTTATATGGGTGAGGACTTTGAGCTGCTTTTTACAGTATCTACCTATGAAGCAAAAAAGCTCTATAGAAAAAAACTGACCGGTTTTAAGCCTATCGGAGAAATTGTGGATAAAAAATACGGTTTAAGATTGGTGGATAAAAGAGGCAAAGAAAAGCTCATTAAACCTAAAGGCTTCCGGCATTTTTAGGGACACCCTTCCGATTGGCTTCAAAGACGTCCCCCGATTGGGATTAAAGACGTCCCTGACTGAAATATGAAAATAATATCTAAATCTGTTAACGATACGCTCAATATAGGTAAGGTAATAGCAAAGAATTTACGCAAGGCAGATATAGTTTGTTTATTTGGAGAGCTTGGTTCGGGCAAGACAGTCTTAACCCAAGGGATTGCCTCAGGCCTCGGGATTAAAAGGCGTAAAGTCATCAGTCCGTCATTTGTTTTGATCCGTCAATATTCTACAGCCAAAATACCGTTTTACCATTTTGACCTTTATAGATTGAAGACAATAGAGGAGATTCTCGACTTGGGATATGAAGAATATTTCTACAACGATGGGATAACTGTAGTCGAATGGGCAGACAGGTTAAAATACCTTTTACCCAAAGAATATTTGAAAATAAAATTGTCCATTAAGTCAAACTCACAAAGATTATTTAAATTTACCGCATTCGGTAAGCATTATAGAGAACTATTGGGTAAAATATATGAAGATATTAGGCATTGATACTACTACCAGGTTCTTGTGCCTGGGTATATATGAAAATAACAAGATATACGAATATAATTTAGACTTAGGCAGGAGACTTTCAAGCTTCGTCACACCAACCATAAAAAGAGTTTTAGATGCCCTAGGCTGGCAAATAAAAGATATTGACTATTTTGCCTGCGGGCTGGGCCCTGGTTCTTTTACCGGCATACGCGTAGGAATTGCTACTGTAAAGGGGCTCGCCTTTTCTTTAAATAAGCCGGTTGTCGGGATATCTACTTTGGATATATTAGCCAGAAATGCCGGGATTACCGGTGCTTATGTTATTCCCATTGTTGATGCCAGGAGGAATCTTATCTATTGCAGTATTTATAGAAATAAATTTGGGCAGTCAGCCCGCATAAAGCCTTATATGCTTTTGACTATAGATGAATTTCTTGAAAAGACAAAGCTCAAGGATAGTGCCGTAATACTTGGCGACGCAATTAATTTATATAAACAAAAGATTTTAATGCATATGAATAATGTTACTGTTTTGGATAAGGATTATTGGTATCCCAGCGGCCGTAATATTATTAATTTAGCCTTAGAGAGAATTAATAGCAAAAAGGTCAATACCGCCTTTGAGATTAAACCGATTTATCTTTATCCCAAGGAATGCCAGATTAGAAAGGCTAGCGTATAGCGTAAAGCGTATAGCGGATAGTCAAAACCTATACGCTAAACGCTACCCGCTAAACGCTAAAGATATCTATGAATAAGAATAAATATATCGGATACAGGCCGACCTGGGCTGAGATTAATTTAAATAATCTCGCCTATAATTTTAACCAAATAAAAAAATTATTGGCACATTCGACTGCGCTCAGTGTCAATCCTGAGCGAGTGAAACGAGTCGAAGGATTGGCACCCAAAACTAAAATTATGGTTTGTGTTAAAGCAGACGCCTATGGCCATGGCTTAATTCCCGTAAGCAGAAAGCTGGTATCTTGCGGAGTAGATTATTTGGGAGTTGCCTCAATTGACGAAGGCATAAAATTAAGGGAGGCGGGTATAAATTTACCCATTTTAATACTGGGCCTCATACTCAAGAAAGATATCCAGCCCGTATTTAAATATCAACTTACCACTACTATTTGCGATAAAGAGCTGGCTTCAGCGCTAAATTATAAGGCTCGGTTACTCGGTGAGCCCGTAAATGTGCATATTAAGGTCGATACAGGAATGGGCAGGATCGGAGTCTTGCATCAGGATGCGCAGGAACTGGTAAAAGAAATTCATAAACTAAAGTTTATAAATATCGAGGGCATATTCACGCATTTCGCTTTTGCAGATATGAATAGAGATTTTACATTGTATCAGATAGATTTATTTAACCGTTTGCTTCAGAAATTAAATAAAGAAGGGATTAATATCCCCTTAATACATTCTGCAAACAGTATGGGCGTTATCGGTTACAAAAATAGTCATTTTAATATGGTTAGGCCCGGTTTAGTAATATATGGCCTGTATCCTAAAAAGAATTTAAAGATAAATCTAAAGGCCGTCTTAAGTTTAAAAACAAAGGTTTTATTTGTTAAGAGATTACCGAAAGGATACGGCGTCAGTTACGGGCATGATTATATCGTAAAGAAGGCTGCCACGATTGTAACTTTACCCATTGGTTACGGCGACGGGTATCCGCGTAATTTATCTAATTGTGCTCCGGTTTTGATAGGGGGTGAGCGTTTTAAGATAAGCGGAAGGATATGCATGGATCAGGCAATGGTGGATGTAGGAGATTTTAAGGTAAGAGTTGGCGATGAGGCCGTGCTTATCGGCTCTCAGGCTAAAAATAAAATTACCGCAGAAGAATTAGCTTTTCTTTCCGATACCATTTCCTATGAAATTGTCTGTGGTTTGGGAAGCCGTGTCCCCAGGGTATATGTTTGATGGTTCGACTTCACTCACCATCAAAACGCTCTCTTATTTTATATTGACAACTCTTTTTAAGAATAGTATAGTAATCATTGGCTAACTAAGGAGTAGATATGCTAGAGATTGGCACAATGGTTGCGCAAGCAAGCTAAGTAAACTCCTATATAAAACATTTTTTCCGCTAAAGGCAAATTTGCTTTTAGCGGATTTTTTTTGCCCGGATATTGATTCAATGATATCCGGGCTTTTTATTTACAAGGAGGGGATAGATGTTTAAAGAGAGAATAAAGAAAATGGGCCT
>JAGUUJ010000094.1 GCA_020063525.1 Candidatus Omnitrophota bacterium | reverse complement strand
GACCTTTAAAGAAGCGTTGCAGAAAGCTTTGCATTCCTTAGAGATGGGATTGAGCGGTTTAGAGGATTTAAAACATAAACCTTCTCATGATGGATTAAAAAATCATTTAAGAATCCCCAATGCCTTAAGGGTTCTTTATATTAAGCATGCCCTCAAAGAAGGATGGGGTATAAAAGAGATTTATCAGCTGACTCGGATTGACCCTTGGTTTTTGGAAAATATTCGGCAGATTGTGGAATTGGAAGGAGAGATAAAGACGGAATTGAAATTGAACCAAGAAAAAAGCTCGGTGGATTTACTCAAGAAAGCAAAAGAATTCGGGTTTTCAGATATGCAGCTGGGCCGTTTATTAAACCAGACCGAAGATGCTATAAGAAAGTGGCGCAAAGACGTAGGGATAAATCCAGATTATAAACTTGTAGATACTTGTGCTGCAGAGTTTCAGGCACATACTCCTTATTATTATTCAACATCCGAAGCCTAAAACCTAAATAAAACAGGGATTCTCATTAAAAGACAGTTTTAATGGAGGTATCAGACAAATGTTAAAAGCGCAAATTTATATCACTTTAAAACGAACCGTTGCTGATCCCCAAGGCTTAACTATTAAGCACGCCCTAGAATCTTTAGGCTATAGAGACTTAGTAGATGTACGCATGGGCAAATTAGTGACTATTAAATTAAATTTTAAAGATAAAAAAAGAGCGCAACAGGAAATTAACCAGATGTGTAAGAAATTATTGGCAAATCCAATTATAGAAGATTATCATTTTAAAATAAAAGAGGAATGAATGAACCCCGCCCTTCCTAAGAAGAATAAGTTAAATAATAATGTAAGAAGGGACGGGGTTAAAAAGGAAGGAAGGGCGGGGTGAAATTTGGGGTTGTGGTTTTTCCTGGCTCTAATTGCGATCAGGACTGTTTTTATGTAACAAAGGATGTTTTAAGGCAGTCCGTTAAGTATATTTGGCATAAGGATACTGGTCTTGATGGGTTTGACTGTGTTATATTGCCAGGAGGATTTAGCTACGGAGATTATCTGAGGACAGGGGCCATAGCGAGATTTTCTCCAGTAATGAAGTCTATCGCTGACTTTGCCAGAAAGGGTGGTACTGTAATAGGAATTTGTAATGGTTTTCAAATCCTCCTTGAAGCAGGACTTCTACCCGGCGTAATGCTTCGAAACAGAGGCCTTCATTTTCTTTGTAAGCATGTTTATATAAAGACGGAAAATAATCAAACGAGATTCACAGGTTTATATAATATGGCCCAGATTTTAAAGATACCTATCGCACACAACGAAGGCAATTATTATATTGATGCAGCTGGATTAAAGAAGTTAAAAGATAATAACCAAATAGTATTCCGTTATTGTTCTGCTAGAGGAGAAGTTAGTGAGCAGTTTAATCCCAATGGCGCATTAGATAATATTGCAGGTATCATAAACAAAAAAGGAAATGTTTTAGGTATGATGCCACATCCTGAAAGGAGCTCAGAAAGAGAACTTGGTTCTCAGGATGGTTATTTTATATTTAAGTCAATAGTTAAATGGTTGGAAACCAGAAGAGCATGGTGAAACCCGACGTATATCGTTCGCTGGGTTTAAGCGACCAAGAGTATCAGAACATCTTGAAGATTTTAAAGCGCAAGCCTTCAAATACAGAACTGGCGATGTTTTCAGTGGAGTGGTCTGAACATTGCGGATACCTGCGTTCCCGTAAATGGCTAAAAACTTTACCCAGGACAGGCAAATACAAGACACTGATAGGAGAAGATTCCGGAGGGATTATTCTTGACGACTTAGCCATAATTTTTAAGATGGAGAGCCACAACCATCCCTCTCAGGTTGAACCGAAACAAGGAGCTGCTACAGGAGTAGGCGGAATTATAAGGGATATATTTACAGCAGGAGCCAGGCCAATAGCATTATTAGATTCTCTGCGTTTTGGTCCGCTTAGTCAGGCGTATAATAGATATCTATTCGCCGGCGTCATAGACGGGATTCAGTCCTATGGAAATTGCGTAGGAGTGCCTACAGTCGGCGGCGAGATTTACTTTGATGACAGTTACAGCGGAAATTGTTTGGTTAATGTGATGTGTATCGGCATAGCCAAGAAGAATAAGTTAGTCCGGGCACGTGCATTTGGTAAGGAGAATTCGATTATGTATGTGGGCTCAAGCACAGGAAGAGACGGAATCGGCGGATGCAGTATCCTTGCTTCGCATGAATTTAAAGCAGGCGAAGAAAAGAGACCGACAGTTCAGATAGGAGACCCGTTCACAGAGAAGTGCTTGATAGAGGCAACGTTAGAGGCTATCAATACAGGATATGTTGTGGGGATTAAGGATATGGGAGCAGCAGGACTTACCTGTTCTACAAGCGAGATGGCTCAAGCAGGAAATTCAGGTATGGACGTAGAATTGCAGGCAGTGCCCAGACGAGAAGAGAATATGGAGCCCTGGGAGATTATGATGTCTGAATCTCAGGAGAGGATGCTCATTTGTGTAAAAAAAGGGAAAGAGGACCAAATAAAGAAAATATTTTTGAAATGGGACCTTAACGCTTCTCTTATCGGTAAAGTTACCGATGATGGATTAGTAATAATTAGAGATAATGACAAGATAGTAGCCCAGATAAAGGCACATTCTTTAACTAAAGCTCCAGTATATGATATGCCTTATAGGAGGCCAAGGTATTTAAGAG
>JAGUUJ010000037.1 GCA_020063525.1 Candidatus Omnitrophota bacterium | reverse complement strand
TTGATAGCCAGCCTTCATTTAAAAATAATAAGACTTCTTTTATATTTAAGGCTGAAGAAATACAATTTACTGATTCAAGATACGCTACCTGCGGCAATATCCTTGTATATGTGCGGTGTAAGAAAGATTTACCCAGTGCTCTTGTACAGATACAGGATTTGCACTATGGAGAAGAGTTAATTCTTAGCGGTAATCTGTATCGGCCTTTCAGGTTCAGTAGTTCTAACCGGCAGAGTTATCGGGATTATCTATATAATCAGGCTATCTTTTCTGTAATGAACGTGAGAATGGTAAGCCCGGTTGTGAGATTAAAACAGAATAAGGGATTCATATTAAAGCAGCTGGCATTCTGGCTAAAGGAGAGGATGGAAGATATCATTTTTAAACGCGTTTCTTTTGTACCCGCCAGCATCCTGGAGGCAATGATATTAGGCGAGAAAAGAAATATTCCTGTGCTTATAAATAATTCTATGATGAAATCAGGCACAGTGCATATCTTGGTAGTCAGTGGTTTTAATGTAGCCTTAATCACCTTTATGATTATTTTGTCTTTGAAGTTAGCCAGGATACCCAGGGCGATACGTTTTTTCATAGCCACTCCTTTAATAATTATCTACTGCCTGATGACTGGAGCATCTACTCCGGTTGTGAGAGCAACAGTAATGGCAATAGTCTTAATGTCGACCTATTTAGTCAAAAGGGAAGCGGATATTTATAATTCCTGCGCCGTAGCTTTGATATTTATATTAGTGATTAATCCCCAGCAGTTATTTGATATCGGTTTTCAGCTCTCTTTTGTAAGCGTTATTTCCATAGTTTACCTGTATCCTAAACTGAAATCGTTCCTTCCCCCAAGCGTTTTAAAGATAAAATATATAAGATTCCTGGTTGAAGGCTGCTTAGTTTCTTTTTCTGCCTGGTTAGGAACGATGAGCCTCATTGCTTATTATTTCAGGATTGTCTCTCCCGTAACCGTGTTAGCAAATATGATTATTGTACCGCTTGCCTCTTTGATTACTTTATGCGGTTTTAGCCTGATAGTTATGGAATTTATCTGCCCAATTCTCGCCCCGTTGTTTGCTTACAGCAGTGAATTTGCAGTTGCCCTCCTGCTTAATATCAATGCCTTTTTGATTAAATTGCCCGGCGCCTACTTCTATTTATCTTAAATCCTGCCTTAATTCGATTGACCCCGCACCTTTGTTATATTCATTTTTCTTATTTTTTGAATGCGTCCAAAGGTGCGGGGTTGACAAAATTCAATATATATGTTAAAGTTACATTATTATGAGACGGGTAACTATAATCGTTATTATCATTTTTCTTACTTTATCCCTAAGCCCAGCATATGCTTACTGGATCTGGACGCCCAAGACTGGCAAATGGATAAACCCTAAGGCCGCCGTAAAATCCACACCTCAAGAACAATTTGACCTTGCCAAGAGCTTTTATGACACAAAAAAATATGAGGAGGCAAAGCGCGAATTTAGAAAATTGCTCAAGCATTATCCTAAATCGTTTGAGGCAGCAGAAAGCCAGTATTACCTTGGCTTAATAGAAGATGCGCAAGGTAATTTATACGAAGCATACCAGGCATACCAGAAGGTAATTGATAAATATCCTTTTTCGGAAAGGATACCCCAGATTGTTGAGCGTGAATATAAGATTGGAGAGGCATTTATGTCTGGCCAGAAACGCAAGGCCATGGGTGTGTCTTTGCCGGTGGAAAATCCGTCTATAGAGATATTTAACAAAGTAATCGAAAACTCAACCTATGGGCTATGGGCAGCAGCAGCGCAATACAAATTAGGTTTAGTCTTAAAGGGGTTATTACGATATTACGAGGCAGAAGAGGCGTTTAATAAAGTAGTTTCCAATTATCCGGATAGTGAATGGACAGCAGCAGCTAAATTTCAGCTCGCTTCTTGTCGTGCTGCCGTATCCCGCGGTCCTGATTATGACCAGGGGTCAGCAAAAGAGGCAAAAGAAAAATTCGAGGCATTTGTTAAGGAACATCCCGATGCAGTCTTATCCAGCGAGGCGGAAAAGAATATCGAGCAGTTAAAAGAAAAAGAGGCCGAGAGTAATTATAATATTGCCCGGTTCTATGAAAAACAGAAGGCTTATGATGCGGCAAAGATTTACTATAATGATGTAATGAATAATTACCCAAATAGTCAATGGGCGGTGAAGGCACTGGAAAGATTACAAATACTGGAGAAAAGAAAATGAAGATAATGCGTTATTGGGTTATTGCGTTATTGGGTTATTGCGTTATTGGGTTATTGGGTTGCGGTTATACCACCAGGTCCATGATATCTAATAAATTTCATACAATATATATAACACCGTTTGTCAATAAAATAGATATCACCAAAGAAACCGATGCGGGATATAAATACAGAATCTATAGGCCGATGCTGGAGACAGACATTACAAAGAAAGTTACAAATAAATATCTTTTTGACGGGAATCTGCGGCCGGTAAAGACGGAATCCGCGGATTTGATTTTAAAGGGAGAATTAGTAGAATTCCGGCGTGATCCCTTGCGCTATACGGATAACGACGAAATAGAAGAATACCGGATTAATATATTAGTAAATTTAAGCCTATGGGATAGAAAGGAAAATAAATTAGTCTGGCAGGAAAATAATTTTACGGGCGACTATACCTATTTTACAAGTTTTACAACATCGGGCACACCGAAATCCGAAGACGTGGCAGTAAACGATGCCTTAGATGATTTAGCGCGCCGGATTGTCGAACGGACAGTTGAACAATGGTAAAAAAAGAAACTTCGGTATATCTATTTATTGGCCAAGATAGCCTTTCCAAAGATATAAGGCTTAAAAAACTAAAAGAAGAGTTTCTCGACCCCCGTACACAATATTTTAATCTGGATATGCTCTACGCCAGAGAATTAAGCCTCAGGGATTTACAGGAAAGGCTATTGTGCCTTCCTTTAAGGGCAAAAAAAAGGATTGTCATTATAAAAGATAGCCAGAATTTGAAACAGGATATTAAAGAATTCATTATTCAGTATGTAAAAAAGCCGCAAGCCAAGATAATTTTAGTTTTAGATATAAATAAATATTCCTTCAAAGATGAGTTTATCAATCAAATCAACAGGTATAGCGAGGTATGCCGTTTTAAAGAAGACGCACATTTAGATACTTTTACTCTAAGCCGAGCGATAGATTTTAAGAAATCAAGTTATGCCTTATGGGTGCTTAATCAGCTTTTAAGAAACGGAGAAAAACCCGAACGCATTTTGGGCGGGTTAAGATACAGTTGGGAAAATAGTATTGCCGATGTTCTTCAGATAAAGAAAAAACTTCGGGTTCTACTCGGTTGTGATATTGATATTAAGACCGGCAGGCTAAGGTCGGATTTTGCTTTAGAGAGGCTTGTAGTCAGACTATGCAGTTTTGCCAAGCCTTCTGGCTAAGCGGGACTTTTTGCGTTTGGCTGTATTACGATGTATAATTCTTTTTTTTGCTGCCTTATCGAGTTGAGAAAATACTTTTGCCAGGTATGTTTTAGCTTCAGTAATATTCTTGGCTGACAATAGCGCCTGAAATTTTTTCAATGCTTTTTTAAGGCTATGTTTTACCCTTAAATTGCGCAGGTGTCTTTTTTTATCCGCACGTTTTCTTTTTAAAGAAGTTTTGCGTCTCGGCATTTTTTCTCTCCTTATTTAATGAGCACATAACTTAACGAACAATATTGAAGCTAAGTTATAAGTGCGAATTAAACCCTTGACTTTTTTGAGTTAAGGGTAATTTTTGTAATCATGCCACATTTCAAAAAAGGTCAAGGGTAAATTCCGACACATGACTTATGTCCTCTTTCGCCAAGGCTTCAGAGGACTATCCGCCGCGAAGCTTTAGCGAAGGCTGATGTTCGCTTCGTTGCATAAGCCATGTCGTCATTTATATCATAGCTAAGTATCCATGTCAACAAACAAATCTATTGCCAAGTCCGCCAGTATCATTGGTTTTGCTACTCTTTGTTCCCGCCTGTTAGGCTTTATCCGCGATATAGTTATTGCCCGCTTATTCGGTATCTATGTCTATGCCCAGGCATTTGTTATTGCCTTCAGAATCCCTAATTTATTCCGCGATTTAGTAGGCGAAGGCGCTGCTAATGCCGCGTTCGTTCCTGTATTCAGTGAGTATAAGGTCAGGCATACAGAAGAAGAATTTTGGGAATTAGCCAATGTCGTCTTAAATCTTTTACTGGTCATAGTTACGGCGATTACCATCTTGGGCATAATATTTTCTCCTATTATCGTAAGGCTGATTGCCCCGGGATTTATTTCCGACCCCCACAAATTAGAAATTACTATTAGATTAAATCGGATTATCTTCCCTTACATTTTATTAATCAGTTTGGCAGCCTATGCCATGGGCATACTTAATTCTCTGAAGCATTTTTCTGCTCCTGCCTTTGCTCCCTGCCTGTTAAATATCTCTATTATTGTTTTTGCCCTGCTTTTTGGCGAAGGGATAAAAGGCCTGGCTCTGGGAGTCCTGATAGGCGGGGTCTTACAACTTGCTATTCAAATACCGGTCCTTTATAAGAAAGGGTTTCATCTTAATTTATTCAGGCGCTTTAAACATCCGGCTGCGAAAACTATCGGAAAGTTAATGGTGCCGCGGCTCTTTAGTTCTTCTGTTTATCAGTTGAATAATTTTGTGGATTCCATATTTGGTTCTTTGGCCTTTATCGTAGGCGAAGGCGGTGTCGCAGTGCTTTATTATGCCTATAGATTAATTCTGTTTCCTTTGGGTATATTCAGCAATGCACTTTCTCAGGCAATATTGCCGACATTTTCTACTCAAGCCTTAGAAGACAGCCACAGTAACTTAAAAACCACGCTTTCTTTCGGCCTGCGGGCGACATTCTTTGTGATGTTGCCTGCATCAGTAGGTTTTATGGTTTTGGCGCATCCGATAATACTCGCCATATTTAAAGGGGGCAAATTCGACGCTTATTCTGCAGCGCAAACTGCCAATGTATTAATTTTTTATAGTATCGGTTTATTCGCCTATGGCGCAACCAAAATCTTACAGTCCTGCTTTTTTGCCTTAAAGGATACCGCGACTCCTGCGAAGGTATCGTTTATTGCTTTGATTGTAAATATTATTTTAAATTCCATCCTTATGTTTCCCCTAAAATTAAGCGGGCTGGCTCTCGCCACCTCAATTTCCGGCATAAATACTTTCCTCATACTATTTTTCCTCTTAAGAAAAAAAATTCATGGTTTTGGCATAAAGATAATCATCATTTCTTTTGCCCGTATATTATTGGCGAGCCTTGCTATGGGTTTTGTCTGCTGG